>NZ_AQOQ01000042.1:0-23914 GCF_002888555.1 Alcanivorax sp. MD8A
GGGAGCGGTCGTTCGACCGCGATCTTTCCCGGGGCAGGCTTCGCGGTCGAACGACCGCTCCTACGGTAAATGCCCCCGCGGGTTTTTGCAGCATCCGGCCACCTGATCCAGTAGAATAGCCCCATGTTCACCGACGCTGATCGCCAGATGATGGCGCGGGCCCTGCAGCTGGCTCGCCGTGCTCTTTATACTACCGACCCGAACCCACGGGTGGGGTGTGTGCTGGTGCGTGACGGGGCGGTTGTCGGTGAAGGTTTTCATTTGCGGGCCGGTGAGCCCCATGCCGAGCGGCATGCGTTGGCCGCAGCGGGTGACAAGGCCCGTGGTGCAACAGCCTATGTCACTCTGGAGCCGTGCTCCCACACAGGTCGAACGGGCCCCTGTGCCGATGCGCTGGTCGAGGCCGGTGTGGCACGGGTGGTGGCGGCCATGGAAGATCCTAATCCCCAGGTGGCGGGTCAGGGTCTGCAGCGGTTGGCCGATGCTGGCATCGAGACGGCGTCCGGGCTGCTGGAAGCCGAGGCACAAGCGCTCAATCCCGGTTTTATCTCGCGCATGACCCGTCAGCGCCCCTTCATTCGTATCAAGATTGCCGCCAGCGTAGATGGCCGTACGGCCATGGCCAGTGGCGAGTCGCAGTGGATCACCGGACCGGCAGCCCGGGAAGACGTGCAGCGATTGCGTGCGCGCAGCTCTGCGGTCATTACCGGGGTGGGCACGGTGCTGGCGGACCGTCCCTCCTACACGGTGAGAGCGGAGCAATGGGCTTGCGCCGATTATGGTAGTGACTGGGTGCGCCAGCCCCTGCGCGTGATTCTGGACCGCACCCTGAAAACGCCGCCGGATGTGCCGGTGGTCAGTGCCCCGGGGCATTGCCTGGTGATTGCCGGTGAACAGCATCGAGGGCGCCAGAATGCGCTGGAGTCGGCAGGGGCGGAGGTGATGCATCTGCCGGCATCCGGCTCGGGAATTGATCTGCAACAACTGCTCAGGGAATTGCACCGGCGCGAATGTAATGAAGTGCTGGTAGAATGTGGCGCCACGCTGGCAGGCGCGTTCGTGCGCGAAGGCCTGTTTGATGAACTGATTGTCTATATGGCACCCGCCTTGCTGGGCTCGTCGGCCCGCCCGTTGTTGGGCTTGCCGCAGCTGGCCAGCATGAGCGAAAAGGTGGCGCTGAAATGGCAGGACGTGCGGATGGTAGGGAATGACCTGCGTCTGACGCTGGTTCCGGCCTGACAAACCCTGCTGTAGGAGCGTCGCTGGCGGCGCGATCAAGCAGTATCGAGTTGCGAGCTACGAGTTTCGAAAGGCAAAACCAAAAGATGGCACGGTCTGAAGGTTTTCGCTTCTCGCCTTAATTATCGCGCCGCGAGCGACGCTCCTACGGAGAGAGGAAGAGGTTTTTGCATGTTTACCGGCATTATTGAAGCCATGGGCAAGGTAGCATCCATGACCCCCAAGGGGGGCGATGTGACCCTTGTGATTCAAAGCGACGAGCTGGATTTCAGCGATGTGCAGCTGGGCGATTCCATTGCCGTTAATGGGGTCTGCCTGACGGCGACCGCCTTGCCCGGTGGGGCCTTCGCGGCGGATGTGTCCGGTGAAACCCTGTCACTGACGTCCCTGAAGCAGATCAGTGTGGGCAGCAAGGTCAATCTGGAAAAGGCGCTCACACCCACCACCCGTCTGGGTGGCCACCTGGTCAGCGGGCATGTGGATGGGCTCGGCAAGATCGTCGAAATGAAACAGGATGCACGCTCCGTACGCATCGATATTGAGGCCCCGGCCGAGCTGGCCAAGTACATCGCTCACAAGGGCTCCATTACAGTGGATGGCATCAGTCTCACGGTGAACAGTGTTGCCGGGGCGGTTTTTTCCCTGAATATCATCCCGCACACCCAGGATGTGACCACCATCGGCCAGTGGAAGGTGGGGACGCCAGTGAACCTGGAAGTTGATATAATCGCCCGCTACCTGGAGCGTCTGTTGCTGGGGGAGAAGGCCGCCGAGCCCACCTCTGAAGGCATTTCCATGGCGTTCCTGGCGGAAAACGGGTTTATCAAAGGCGTTTGACGCCGCAGAAACAAGCTGCAAGCAACAAGCTACAACGCGAGGATAGCGAGTTGCCACCATTTGCAGTCCGGAGTACGCGAACATTGTGTGCCCGAAATCAGGGTTTGCGCTGGTTTTCCTTGTAGCTTGAAGCTTGTCGCTTGCAGCTCAGCACCGGTGAAAAATGCAGAGGAGGCGTTGTCAGCCTCCAGGCTTGAAAGGTCGAGTACCATTATGCAGCTCAACACGATTGAAGAACTGATCGAAGATATCCGTCAGGGAAAGATGGTTATTCTGATGGATGACGAGGACCGGGAAAACGAAGGCGACCTGGTGATGGCGGCGGAACATGTGGATGCCCAGGCTATCAATTTCATGGCCAAGTACGGCCGTGGCCTGATCTGTATGCCCATGTCCCGTGAGCGCTGTGAGCTGCTGGAGCTGCCGCTGATGGTGCAAAGCAACGGCAGTGGTTTTGGCACCAAATTCACCGTCTCTATCGAGGCTCGTGAAGGGGTGACCACCGGGATTTCTGCGGCAGACCGGGCTCGCACGGTGCAGGCTGCGGTAGCACGTAATGCGCGCGCCTACGATATTGTCCAGCCCGGGCACATTTTTCCGCTGATGTCAGAACCGGGCGGTGTATTGCGCCGCGCGGGTCACACCGAGGCGTCCTGCGATCTGGCCCAGCTGGCCGGTTGTGAGCCTGCCGGGGTGATCTGTGAAGTCATGAATGAAGATGGCTCCATGGCCCGTCGGGAAGATCTGGAAGTGTTCGCCAAGGAGCACAATCTCAAGATCGGCACCATTGCCGACCTGATCCAGTATCGCGCCCTGAATGAGAAAACCATTGAACAGGTGTCCGATAATGAACTGGATACCTGGTATGGCGATTTCCGTTTGGTGGCGTTCCGCGACACCGTTGACGGCCTGACTCATGTGGCACTGGTGAAAGGCGAGATCAGTGAAGAGCAGGTGGTCACCGTGCGCGTGCATCAGGTGGATCCGCTGCGCGACCTGATGAGCGCCAAGATGAATGGCCGCACCGGCTGGAACATGCACCGAGTACTGGAAGAAGTTTCCGGCTCGGATGCCGGTGTGGTGATTATTCTGGGGCAGGATTACGACTCCCAGGACATGGTCGATCGCCTTGATACGTTCTTCGGCGGCGGCACCCGCAAGCCCAAGGGCGAGTCCCGTGCTTATCGCAACATCGGTACCGGCTCCCAGATTCTCAAGGCCCTGGGTGTGCGCAAGATGCGCCTGCTGAGCTCTCCCATGCGCTTTAATGCCCTCAGTGGTTTCGACCTGGAAATCACCGAGTACGTGGAAGCGGATAGTTGAGACAAGTCGGACGTCTGAGGTCGGACGTCCGACGACAAGTTCAAGAGCGTCAGACGTCAGACTTCCGACGTCCGGCTCCAAGTTTAATACTGCGTCGGTAGCCGTGAGCCACCGGCACTGACAGGAAGGCAAGCATGCAAAACATCAAGACTCTCGAAGGTACTCTGAATAACGTCGGCGGCCGTTACGGCATCGTTGTCGCCCGCTTCAACAGCTTTGTGGTGGAAGCCCTGCTGGACGGCGCGATCGATGCGCTGGTGCGTCATGGTGTCAGCCGTGATGACATTGAAGTGATCCGCGTACCCGGTGCCTGGGAGCTGCCAGTGGCCGTGAAGAAAGTGATCGAGAAGCGTGATTACGACGCGGTGATTACCCTGGGCGCGGTCATCCGCGGGGGCACTGCCCACTTCGAATACGTAGCAGGCGAAGCCGCCAAGGGTCTGGCCGGTGTGCAGAATGCCACGGGCGTGCCGGTGATCTTCGGTGTACTGACGGTAGATACCATTGAGCAGGCCATCGAGCGTTCCGGTACCAAGGCGGGCAACAAGGGCGCAGAAGCGGCCATGTGTGCGCTGGAAATGGTTTCCCTGTTCAAATCCCTGTAAGCCGGGCTTGGCCTTCTCGCGGGAAGCACCGCGTAAGGCCTTCCAGGCGTTAGACGCACCATAGAGAGTGTTATGAGCGAAGCAACACCCGCCGCCCGTCGCAAGGCACGACGTTTTACCCTGCAGGCGCTGTACCAGTGGCAGCTGGCCGGGGCCAGTGTGACGGATATTGAAGCCCAGTTTCTGGCGAACAACGATTTCGCCAAGGCGGATCGTGGCTACTTTCATGACCTGTTGCACGGAGTGCCCGGGCAGGTGAAGGAGCTGGACGAGTTGCTTACCCCTTTCCTGGACCGACGGGTGGAAGAGCTCTCCCAGGTGGAGAAGGCGATTCTGCGTATCGGCGCTTTCGAACTGAAAGAGCGCCAGGACGTTCCCTACCGGGTGGTCATCAACGAAGGGATCGAGCTTGCCAAGGTATTTGGTGCGGAAGAGTCCTTCAAATATGTCAACGGTGTGCTCGACAAGCTGGCGCGCAAGTTGCGCTATGCGGAAACCGCCGAGCGCCACACCCGCGACGAATAAGCGTTGTCGTGAGTTTCCCGCCCTCCTCTGTAGCGCTGGATGAGTTTGCTCTCATCCGGCGCTATTTTCATCATGCCCAGGGGGACTCAGTGGTCGCGGGTCCCGGTGATGATGCGGCCATTGTGACTCCGCCTGTCGGGCACGAACTGGTGCTGACCCAGGACACCAGCCTGGCCGGTCGGCATTTTCCGTTGGATATGGCTGCCGCCGACGTGGGGTATCGTTGTCTGGCAGTGAACCTGTCGGATCTGGCGGCCATGGGTGCGCAGCCATTATGGTTCCTGCTGTCGTTAACGCTGCCGGAGGTGGATGAGGCCTGGCTTGAAGGTTTTGCTGCCGGCCTGTTCGAATTGGCGGATGCCACGGGTATTTCGCTGGTGGGCGGCGATGTGACCCGTGGCCCCTTGTCGGTATCCATTCAGGCAACAGGTGCCGTGCCAGCCGGGCAGGCGCTGCGTCGCAGTGGTGCGCGGGTCGGTGATGCCATCTGCGTGGGGGGTGTCACGGGCGCCGGGCTGCTGGGGCTGCAACAGTGGCAGCAAGGACAGCGCGAGGGCGCGGCGGTAGCGCATTTCCGGCGACCGGTTCCCCAGCTGGCGTTGGGGCAGGCGCTGCGGGGTACCGCAACAGCCTGTATTGATATCTCCGATGGCACCGTAGCGGATCTCGGGCATATTCTCGCCGCCTCCGGAGGGTTGGGTGCAGTGCTGGACGAAGCATTGTTGCCTGTAGGGACGGCATTGCTGGGTGACTGCGATGTGCAAACCCAGCGCCAGTTGCAGCTTCAGGGCGGGGATGATTATGTATTGCTGTTCACTCTCGATTCGCGCAAGAGGCTGCCAGAAGGATGCCATCGTCTTGGTACGGTGGAGTCGCAGCCCGGCGTCCGACTGAATAATTTGCAGGGTCAGCCTGTCCCGCTCACGCTGGGGGGGTGGCAGCATTTCTGAGTGTTGCCGCCGCTCATGACAATAACACCCCGAAGCCAATGGCCCTGTGCCACCGAGGAATGGAATGGAACTGAAACGCCCCAAGATGAGTAACCCGGTGCACTTTCTGGCCTTTGGCTTCGGCTCAGGCTTGGCGCCGGTGGCGCCGGGTACCTTTGGGACGGTGGCAGCCATGCCCATCTGGTGGTTGTGTGCCCAGCTACCGTTGTGGGGTTACCTGGCCGTGACGGCGCTGGTGATCGTTGTCGGCCCTTACCTCTGCGGCAAGACCTCCCATGACATGAATGTGCATGATCACCCCGGCATTGTCTGGGATGAGATTGCCGGCCTGCTGGTGACCATGATTGCCATACCGGTTACCCCCTGGGGGGCACTGGCCGGCTTTCTGGCGTTTCGCTTCTTCGACATTATCAAGCCCTGGCCCATTGGCTGGCTGGACCGGCGCGTGGAAGGGGGGCTGGGCATCATGGTAGATGACCTGCTTGCCGGTGTGTACGCGGCGGTCGTCATGCAGTTGCTGGTCGCCTTTGTGCCGGTGTTTGCCGGTTAGCCTGAAGTTGTCACCTTGTTGTCATGGTTGGGCCGCTTTTGCGGCGGCTGGCCTGATATCGTTTTGCTGGTACCGTTCACACTTTCCTGCTGGTCTGCGAGGCCATTCCTTTCTAGCCTGATATCATTAAGCAATTGCCTGTAGTTGCATACGGGCGGCGCAAAGGAATTGCTATGTCAGGCACAGATCCCCGATTTCGTCGGGTGGTAGTGCCGGGGGTTCGCTGGTTACGGTTTCCCCGGCGGCTGGAACGTGAGTATCGCGATTATCATTGCCGGGAGGCCGTAACGGCATTCCGGGTGAATGCCTTTTATATTCTTCTTCTCTATGTCCTGCTGATTACCGGTATCTATGCCCTGGCTCCGGAGGCGGTGCGAGGGCGCTGGTTGGGGACGTATATCTGGGTGGGTGTGATTGTGCTGGTGGCTGGCTGCATGGCCCAGCTACGGCCTCTGGATCGCTGGTTTCCGATCTATGCCGGGATTGGCAGTTTTCTCGCCGTGGCGTTGTCCATGGCTATCCCGGGTTTTCTGCATGGGCCGGCAGAGACCCAGTTGGCCCACGTATCGGTGATTTATGCCCTGGTGATTGTCTATGCCATGGTCGGTCTGCGATTTTCCCATGCGGTGCTGGCTTGCTGGGGCGGTGGTGTGCTCGGCTGGGGAGTGGCCGAGGCCTTTGGCAGCGGTATTGACTGGCAAATCGCCCACCGTACTTATACGGGCATCAGCTTGCTTGGCATGTTTCTTTGCTACACCGCAGAGGTGCGTGACCGATTACTGTTTTTTAACCAGCGCCAGCTTCACCGCCAGCAGCAGCGAACCCAGGCATTGGCAGACCGGCTTCACCGGCTTAGCCGCGAGGACAGTCTGACCATGTTGGCCAATCGGCGTTTCTTTGATGAGGCGCTGGAGCGTGAGTGGAGACGCTGCAAGCGCGAACAAAAACCGCTGGCGGTGATGCTGGTGGATGTGGATCACTTCAAGGATTACAACGATCACTACGGCCATCTGCAAGGCGATGAATGCTTGCAGGCGCTGGCAACCGAACTGCGCCGCTATGGGCGACGAGGGGGAGATCTGGTAGCCCGGTTTGGGGGGGAGGAGTTTGTTCTGCTTTACCCTGGCGTCGAGGAGGCGGAGGCCATGCAGTTGGCGTCACGGCTGTGCCGTGCGGTACGAATGTTGGGCATGCCCCATAAACTCAACCCGAGGGTGGGGGAGGTGACCATCAGTGTGGGTGCGGCCGTGCTGATGCCCGGTGAGCGCAATCGCGCAGAACAGTTACTGGAGGCGGCAGACCGTGCCTTGTATCAGGCGAAAACGGCAGGGCGCGATACCTGGAAGCTCTACACGCCGCCACCACCGGTCCGCCTGGTGAGCGATACGGCCAAGCCGGAAGAGTGACGCTTACGGCTTGGCTTGTGCCACCGAAGTGGATTGCCGGCTGAGACGGGCGCGAATCTGCTCTTCGATCCCGGTTGCATCCAGCCCGGCTTCGGACAGCAGCACATCGCGCTTGCCGTGATGAATAAAGTGATCCGGCAGACCCAGATTCAGCACATCCACCACGATACCTTCGTCGTGTAATAGCTCATTGACGGCAGAGCCGGCCCCGCCCATGCGTTGGTGATCTTCGACGGTGACCAGCAAAGCGTGCTGGGCTGCTGCCTTGATGATGGCGTCACGATCCAGCGGTTTTACCCAGCGCATGTCGATGACGGTGGCATCAAGCGCCTCACCGGCTTCGTGTGCGGCCGGGGTCAAGGCGCCAAAGGCAAGAATGGCGATCTGATGCCCCTCGCGCAGCGGACGGGACTGGCCCACGGGCAGGGCTTCCATGTTGTCTTCAATGACGACGCCGGGGCCGGTGCCGCGGGGGTAGCGGACCGCCGCAGGCCCTTCGTGCTGGTAGGCGGTGTAAAGCAGCTGGCGGCACTCATTTTCGTCGGAGGGCGCCGCCACAATCATGTTGGGGACAGTGCGCAAGTAGGCAAGATCAAAGACCCCGCCGTGGGTGGCGCCGTCCTCGCCGACCAGCCCGGCCCGGTCCAGGCCGAAGGTCACATCCAGCTCCTGCAGGGCGATGTCATGGATCAGCTGATCATAGCCCCGTTGCAGGAAAGTCGAATAAATCGCCACCACCGGTTTCTGGTTTTCACAGGCAAGCCCACCGGCGACAGTGACGGCGTGTTGCTCGCAAATCGCCACATCGTGGAAGCGGTCCGGAAAACGCTGGCTGAATTCCACCATCCCGGAGCCCTCGCACATGGCGGGGGTGATGCCCACCAGGCGTGGGTCTTGTTCGGCCATGTCACATAGCCACTGGCCAAAGATGTCCTGATATTTCGGGAGCTTGGGTTTCTCGGCGGCAGGGGGGGCGGCCTGAACCTTGGGTTTGGGCTCGATCTTGTTGATGGCGTGATAACCCACCGGGTCGACTTCTGCAGGGGCAAAACCCTTGCCCTTGGTGGTGTAGACATGCAGCAGTTGGGGGCCTTCCAGGGTGCGCATGTTGCCCAGGGTGCGCACCAGCTCGTCCAGGTTGTGACCGTCGATGGGACCGATGTAATTGAAACCGATGGCCTCGAACAGCATGTCCGGGCTCACCATGTTTTTCATGCTCTCTTCGGTGCGACGAATGAAATCCCAGGCCGCCGGCATGGTCGAGAGCACCTTTTTGCCCCCTTCGCGCAGGGCGATATAGCTCTTGCTGGCCCAGATACGGGCAAAGTAGTTGGACAGCCCGCCCACATTGTGGGAAATCGACATGTTGTTGTCGTTGAGGATCACCAGCAGATTGGAGCGGGTATGGGCGGCATGGCTCATGGCCTCGAAGGCCTGCCCCGCGGTCATGGCACCATCACCGATGATAGCGACCGCGCGACGGTCGCTGCCGGCCATTTCAGCCCCCAGGGCCATGCCCAGCGCGGCGCTGATGGAGGTGGAGGAGTGGCCGACACCAAAGGTGTCGTACTCGGACTCGCTACGTTTGGGAAAGCCTGACAGGCCGTGCTGCTGACGAATGGCGGTGAGCCCTTCGCGACGACCGGTCAAAATCTTGTGCGGGTAACACTGGTGGCCAACATCCCATACCAGCCGGTCGTCAGGGGTGTTGTACAGGTAATGCAGGGCGACGGTGAGTTCGACGACGCCAAGGCCTGCTCCAAAATGGCCGCCGGACTGCCCTACGGAATACAGCAGATATTCGCGCAATTCATCCACTACCCGTTCCAGCTGGCTGGCGGGGAGGCGGCGCAAATCTGCCGGGCTGGCAAGGGTGTCCAGCAAGGGTGTGGCAGGGCGCGTCAGCGGTATCTGGGTAAAGGTCTTGGGCATAATTCCGGGTGCCAGGTCAGTGCGTGCTGCAAGTGTGACAAGTATACAGGGCCGGGGGGGCGGCCGTCAGTGATTGCGGGCGATGATGTACTGTGCCAGTTGTTGCAGCGGCAGGGCGCTGGCGCCATAGCCTGACAGCGCCTGGCGGGCATCTTCACACAGTTGCTCGGCCCGTTCGCGGCTGGCGTCCAGCCCGATCAGGGAAGGGAAGGTACTCTTGTGGAGTTTTTCGTCCGAGCCCGCCGGTTTGCCAAGTTGGTCGGTGGCCATGGTGACATCCAGGATGTCGTCCTGGATCTGGAAGGCCAGGCCAATGGCATCGCCAAAGCGAGTCAGGTTCTCCAGCAGTTCAGGGCTGTCGCTCTGGGCCGCGAAGTAGCCCAGCTGCAGGCTGGCAGTGATCAGGCGCCCTGTCTTGAGGTAATGCATCTCTTCCAGTGCGGCCAGGGTTTGTTGTTGCCCTTGCGCCAGCATGTCCTGCATCTGGCCAGCGGCCATGCCGTCGACGCCTGCTGCCTGGCAAAGGTGCTGAATCATGGCGATACGGGTATCGCTGCGGTACTCCCCACGGGTGGCCAGCAACTCGAAGGCCTTGGTGTGCAGGGTGTCTCCGGCGAGGATGGCGGTAGCCTCGTCGTAGGCCTTGTGGCAGGTAGGCAGTCCCCGGCGCAAGTCGTCATCGTCCATGGCGGGTAAATCATCATGCACCAGCGAGTAGGCGTGAATCAGTTCAACCGCCGCCGCAGGGGTGTCGGCCTGTTCCGGTGTGCCGCCGGCCAACGCGGTGGCGCCATAAACCAGCAGGGGGCGAATGCGCTTGCCGCCGCCCAATGCGGCGTAGCGCATGGCCTGACTGAGACGCGACGCGGCGCTGGAGGCAGGCAGAAACGCATCCAGACTCTGTTCCAGACGAGTCAGGCTGGTTTGGCGAAGCCCTTCCAGGGCGCTCAGTTCATTGCTCATCGCTATCGCCGGTGAATGGGGCGGGCTCGGCCTCGACAGATTGCTCCAGCAGAATACGGACCTTCTGTTCTGCTTGCTGCAGGGCTTGTTGACACTCCCGGGACAGGCGAACCCCTTCTTCAAAGGCCTTCAGGGATTCTTCCAGCGTCAGGTCACCGGATTCCATCCGTTCTACCAGGGTTTCCAGGTTATCCAGGGCGGTTTCCAGTGCCGGGGCGGTGTTTTTGGCCATGCGTCTCTCCGGTAGACCGTAAGCGGGCATTTACGGCGGCAACAGTAATGCAGCATGGCAGGTGAATCAATCTTCAGACTCGCTCCGTCCCGGCGAATTCGCCGCTTTGGTGGGCGTGTCGGGCGCTGAGCTTCTTCGGCTATGGGAGCTGGCGTGGCACGCTCCTGTGATCAGTTTTGGCTATTGTTATGGCGCGTTTGAAAGGGGGTTGGTTTGTCGGCAACAGCTTGATAGTAGGTGACTTTTTTGAGTGTTGGGAGCGTTGATCTGTTTGATTCCAAATGGTTCTAATAAAAGGGGTTCCTGGCCGGGTGATGCCCTGCTTATAGTAAAGGGCCCGCCGGAAATCGCAGGCAGCTTCTTCCTCTGATCTCCTAAGCTATGGCGTTTCGTCTGCGACGCCGGCGGGGTTCTTCTTTCCCCACCTGTGCGTCGCCTTGTCCAAACGGGGTCTCAGAAATCGAACCGCATCCCTACGGTAAAGACCTGACCATCGCTTTCGACATGGTACCCGGCCAAGGGGTTGAAGCTTTCCGAGTTGGGGGTGTAGATCGCGTAGCCCAGCTCTTCATAAAAATATTCCGCGAAGAACTTCAGGTTTTCGGTGTGTCGGTAGTCCAGGCCCACTTGAGCCGAGTCCCCTTGAAAGAAGGCGTCACCTTCATCTGATTCTTCACCGTGTGCGATCATGGCTCGCAGTGTGTACTTGTCCCAGCTGTAAGAGCCGAGCAGGTTATAGGTCACCGGGTCGTCATCTTGTACGGTGTCATCATTGGTGAGCAGCTGCTCTACCTTTGCCGCAAAACGCCAGTTGCCTGGCGACCATGCGGCTGAAATCCCGACCTGGTCCGCGTGTTTGGCGGAGTCCTGCTCGCTGTCCTGATAGCCCAGCCCAACACTCCAGTCATTCGCCGCGTAGCCGAGCGCGTACTGCATGGTGTCCAGAAAACTGGTGCCTTGCTCATCGGTGAGATCCACCCCGGAGACGGTGGCGGTAAAGCCGCCCATGCTCGGGGTCTGGTAGGTCACCGCATCGCGCCGGAAGGTGGATTGGGTCGCGTAACCAGAATAAAACGAACTGAAGAAATCCAGCGGGTAGGCCACGTTGTTGTAGTAGGCGAGCCATTGGGTGCCCACGCGCAAGCTGCCGAAGCTGTCATGGGTAGCGGTGATATCGGCGACCCGGGGTTTGTTGTTGCCTTTGTAGCTTTCCTGGAAAAAGGTCGGATCTTCTGCCCGCAGTCGAGCGGAGTTGATGGGGAACTCCACGGTGGCTGAAATCTTCAGGTTGTCGATGTCGTCGTAATTGGCGGTGACGCCCAAGCGGGAGTAGGCGTCCCGTAGTCCGGTATAGGAATCGTCTTCACCGGGTTGTGCTTCATCCACGGAAACGGCTTCTGACTGGATGCGCAGAGAGCCATAGGGGGTCACTTCCAGCTCGGCATGGGCAGGCATGGTGGCAAAACCGGCCAGTAGTGCCGATGACAGGGGTACAATGCGTGCATGTTTCATTCGTCTCTCCCTCGGGTGGTATTCAAATCAGGGCGGTGCATAAAGGGGTGCCGAAATCATTCCGGGAACATCGCGAAGGCGTCGGAAGCGGGATGGGGTGTGCGCGACTGCTGAAGCAGGCAGGGCCGGTGCCCGGCGAGATCAGAAGCCGGATGAGAAACCAGACCGGGTCTGGTGAAAGTGTTTGCGTTCCCGTTGTGTTCAACCCAGGTCCCGCGGCAGCCATAAAAGGTCCATTTTTTATGTGCGTTGCGATACACCGTTGCAAAAGCGACAGATGATTGCAAGAAAATCGCCATCTTCGTTCTCGTGGCTGAGAGGTGAAGGATGCCGTTAGAATGCGCTCCATGAAACTTATCTTGGCCCCGATGGAGGGTCTGGCGGACTTTTGGGTCCGTCAGGCGTTGACCGATGTGGGCGACTTCGATTGGTGTGTGAGCGAGTTTGTCCGTGTTAACGGGCAGCTGCTGCCGCCCCGTGTTTTTTATCGCTGGTGCCCGGAACTGAAAAACGGCGCGCGTACTCGTGCGGGCACGCCTGTGCACTTGCAGTTACTGGGCTCGGATCCGTCTTGCATGGCGGACAATGCGGTGCGTGCCGTCCGACTGGGAGCGCCCGCCATTGATCTCAATTTTGGCTGCCCGGCAAAAACCGTGAACCGTCACCGGGGTGGCGCTGTGCTACTGGATGAACCGGATGTGGTACATGCGGTGACCGCGGCCGTGCGGCGTGCCGTACCCGCGCATATCACGGTGTCGGTAAAAATGCGGTTGGGCAATGAAGACGATGGATTGGCGCTGGAAAATGCCCTGGCGGTGCAGGAGGCGGGTGTGGCCTGGCTGACCGTGCATGGTCGCACCAAGCGGCAAGGCTATCGACCACCGGCCTGGTGGGATCGTATCGGACTGATTCGTGAGGCAGTGTCGATCCCGGTGATTGCCAATGGCGAGATCTGGACGGTCGACGATGCACAACGCTGTCAGCGAGAGAGTGGTTGTGACGATCTGATGCTGGGGCGTGGGGCGGTAGCGAACCCCTGGCTGGTGCGTGCCTTGCGCACCGGCCAGGCCAGTGACTGGGACGAGATCGTGCCGGTGCTGCAACGGTTCCTGAATGATGTTATCGGCTCCGGTACCGATGCCCAGGTCGCCGGTAGAGTCAAACAGTGGCTCAGTTATTTGCGCCGTCGCTGGCCCCAGGCGGGGGCGCTGCTGGAGCAGGTGAAACGGGAGACTGACCCTGCGGCAATGGTGCCGTGGCTGGCGCAGCAGGCGGCGTCAGTGTAAACGGCCTGAAGGGTTTCAGGACCACAAAATCTCCGTGATGCCGGTCTGCCAGTGCGTGGAAGGAGGCGTCGAGATTGTCGAGCATCCACGGCAACGGGCGAACGTCCGGCTCCAGTTTGCGGAAAAAATCATCCCAATGTACCGGGATAACCGTGTGTGCCCCGACGGCGCTGGCGGTTTCGTCCATGAAGGCCTGCTGGTAGGCCTCGCTCTGTTTGCCCAGGCTGGCACTGGCCAGCAGGGCGTAGTCGGCCTGATAGCGGTCCAGCTCTCCTGGCTGCATTCCTGCGCTACCTTGAATCAGGATTGTTCCTGCGGGGTGCTCAACCACCAGTCCGTAACTCTGTCCTTCTTCCCAGGCTCCCAGCAGGGACGGTGGCGTGACCGGTTCGGTGATCTCGCCTTTACCTGTCCAGTTCTCGATGATACCGGGCAGGGGGACATGCCCCGCAGGGACAAAGTAGAGGGTAAAGTCACCGAACCGGTAAGGGTGGTGGGTTTGTACCGTGGTGATGCGCTTTTCTTCCAGTCCACTGCCGCGAGCCACCATGGCGGTCGACGACGAGCCCAGAACCTGTGCTCCTGTGATCTGCGCGACAATGCCTGAATCCATGACATGGTCGAAATGGCTGTGCAGGACAGGGATGGCATCCAGGGCGTCAATACCTGCGAGAGCAAGGGCTTCGTCGATTCGCTCCCGGTTCGGGCTGATGGGGGTAAACAGACGGGGAATGCTGACGCGGGAAAAATAGCCATCGGTGAGTAGATGGGTTTTGCCGTCCGTGATCAGCAAGGTGCTGGTGCCCAGAAAGGTCAGGCTGACCTCTCCTGGCTTGGCCGGGGGGACTTCGGGGGCAATGGGCCAGGGCTCAATATCGGGGGCAAATTGCAGGGCAATGGCTACCAGCAGGGTCAGGGCCAGCAAGAAACAAAGGGCCCAGCGAAGTAATTTCATCAAGGGACGTCCGGTGTTGTTGTAGGGGAAATCTGCGCTTCCCGCGTTATCGTCAATCCTGACAGAACGCCGAATTATAGCCTGTTTGGTAAACGTATGCGGCAGTTTCATACGGTTTTACCTGCACCTTGCTGGTCTTTTTGGCCATTTCCTCCCGGTTGCGGTCTTGTGCTGGGCGGACCGCTGACGTCGGCGACTTCGACTAAAGTCATACTGTGCCGCCGAATCCCTTTAGCTAGTCTTCCACAGTAAGCCTATCCATAGAGTGGATAGCCTGTTTAACGAGGACGCAGAGGGACGAGTAATGAAAGAAGAAAATGCCCGCGCCTATTGGGCCGCCAACCTGCGATTGATTCTGACCTACCTGGCTATCTGGTTCGCTGTCTCCTATGGCTGCGGCATCCTGCTGGTGGACGAACTCAATCAGATTCAGATGTTCGGTTTCAAACTGGGATTCTGGTTTGCACAACAGGGAGCTATCTACGTGTTCCTGGTGCTGATCATCATGTACGCGCATTCGATGAACAAACTGGATCGCAAATTCGACGTCCATGAAGACTGAGTGAGGTTGCCCGATGGATATTCAAACGCTTACCTATTTGTTTGTGGGCGGTTCTTTCGCCCTCTATATCGGCATCGCCATTTGGTCGCGAGCCGGTTCAACCAAGGATTTTTATGTCGCGGGTGGTGGGGTGTCGCCTGTCGCCAACGGCGCCGCCACTGCGGCTGACTGGATGTCTGCTGCCTCCTTTATTTCCATGGCAGGGATCATCGCCTATGCCGGCTATGATGCGTCGGTCTACCTGATGGGGTGGACCGGCGGTTATGTGTTGCTGGCCATGTTGCTGGCACCTTACTTGCGCAAGTTCGGCAAGTTTACCGTGCCGGATTTTATCGGTGACCGTTACTACTCCAATGTGGCGCGAACCGTGGCGGTGATCTGTGTGATCTTTGTGTCGTTCACCTATGTGGCCGGGCAGATGCGCGGCACCGGTATCGTGTTTGCCCGCTTCCTGGAAGTGGACGTGAATGTGGGTGTCGTCATTGGCATGGCCATCGTGTTCTTCTACGCCGTGTTGGGTGGCATGAAGGGGATTACCTATACTCAGGTGGCGCAGTACTGCGTGCTGATTTTTGCCTTCCTGGTACCGGCGGTCTTCCTGTCCATCATGATGACCGGGCATGTGTTCCCGCAGACCGGCTTCGGTGCCACGGTGCTGGATGCCGCCGGCAATGATTCCGGCGTATACCTGCTGCAAAAGCTGGATCAGGTGGTGACGGATCTGGGCTTTACCCAGTACACCGAAGGCTCCAAATCCACGATTGATGTGTTCTTTATTGCCGCTGCCCTGATGTGCGGTACCGCGGGGCTGCCCCATGTGATCGTGCGTTTCTTTACCGTGCCGCGTGTCAAGGATGCCCGTATCAGTGCCGGCTGGGCGCTGTTCTTCATTGCCTTGCTGTACACCTCTGCCCCGGCGGTGGGTGCTTTTGCCCGCCTCAACCTGATTGATACCGTTAACGAAACCCAGTACACCGAGCTGCCCGACTGGTTCTACAACTGGGAAAATTCCGGTTTGATTGGCTGGGTAGACAAGAATGGTGATGGTGCCGTGCAGATGCGTGCCGGTGCGCCGTTCGCCGGCAAGCCGAACTTTGCCGGCAGCCGTGACGAAGCCAAGGGCAGCCAGGGCGAGCGTGTGGTCACCAATGCGCCGACCGACAACGCCTCCGAGGTGTATATCGATCGCGATATCATTGTACTGGCCAACCCGGAGATCGGGAATCTGCCTGCCTGGGTAATTGCCCTGGTGGCTGCCGGTGGGGTGGCAGCGGCCTTGTCTACAGCCGCCGGTCTACTGCTGGTGATTTCCAGTGCGATTTCCCATGACTTGCTGAAGAAGACGATCAAGCCGGATATTACCGAGAAGCAGGAGCTGCTGGCGGCACGCGGTGCTGCGGTGGTAGCGATCTGTATTGCCGGTTACTTCGGAATCAATCCGCCCGGGTTTGTGGCACAGGTGGTGGCGTTCGCCTTCGGCCTGGCAGCCGCAAGCTTCTTCCCGGTGATTCTGATGGGCATCTTCTACAAGCGGATGAACAAGGAAGGGGCGATTGCCGGCATGCTGGTGGGTCTGACGTTCACCTTCTGCTACATCGTTTACTTCAAGTTTGTGTCGCCAGATCTGAATACGGCCGAGCATTGGTGGCTGGGCGTGTCTCCGGAAGGGATCGGTACCCTGGGGATGGTGCTGAACTTCGCGGTCGCCTTCGCGGTGTCCCGTGTCACTGCACCGCCGCCGGAGCACATTCAGCACATCGTTGAGGATATCCGTATCCCGCGCGGTGCCGGTGAAGCTCACGCTCACTAAAGAGCGACAATAAGAAAGGGAGAGCAGCCGGTGTGGATCGCGTATTCACACCGGCTTTTTTTGCCCTGTATGCCATGACCTGTACGGAAACATCATGATCGAACAGGAACTGCACCAACATCCGTTCAGCCTGCTGGATGAGACTGCCCGCTCACGGCTTCGGGACGGCGTGGACCTGGCCTACTTCGAGGCCGGTGACATTATCCTGGATGCGTCCAGCGCCAGCGAGTACGTGTACGTAGTGCATAAGGGCAGTGTGGCGGAACTGGATGTGCAGGCCCCGGATGGTCGAGAGCAGGTAGGGGTCTATGCTGCAGGCGATGTGTTCGGTGCGATCAGTGTGCTGAATGGCAAAAGTCGCTATCGCTTTCGGGCAGAACAGCAAAGTTTGTGTTACCTGATTCCCGCTGCGCTGTTTCTCACCCTGTGTGAGGATAACGCAGATTTCGGTCGGCATTTTCAACAACGTCTGGTGGAAAAAGGCCAGCGCTTGGCAGAGCGTCGCGAGGGCGGCGTGACCATGGCCGGTTTTATGCTGGCCCGGGTGGATGCCTGTATGCGTGAGCCGCTGATCATGGCTGCCACGGCGACCCTGCACGACGCCGTGGTAGCGCTGAAGCAGCATGGTGTCGACAGTGTGCTGATCGAACATCAAGCGCAGTACGCGATCATCACCAAGACCGATTTGCTGACCGCACTGGTGTTGCAGCATCACGATGCCAGCACTGCCTTGAGTGTGGTGGCGGAAACCCGGCTGATCACCGTGTCGCCGTCGGATTATCTTTTTTCCGCGCTGACCCGCATGACCCGCCACAAGGTGGCGCGGGTGGTGGTGATGGAAGAGGGCAAGGCGGTAGGCGTGGTCGAGTTGACCGACGTGCTCAGCTTTTTTTCCAGCCGTTCCTACGTGGTGGGACTGGAAATCGAAAAGGCAGACAGTCTCGATGCCCTGCAGTTGGCCAGTGCCCGCTTGCCGGAACTGGTGGATGCGCTCATGGCCCAGGGCGTAAAGATGCGCTTTGCCATGGAGTTGCTGGCGGCCCTTAACGGTCGAGTCATGGGCAAGGCCTGGGAGATGGTCATGCCGGCAGACCAGCTGCAAGGCTGCCTGATTGTCATGGGCAGTGAGGGGCGTGGTGAGCAGATTCTCAAAACGGATCAGGACAACGGTCTGATTTTGGGCGATCACCAGGCTTGGCCCGGGTTGCCGCGCGATGCCGAGCGGTTTACCCAGGCCTTGTTGTCGATGGGGTATCCGCCCTGTCCCGGCAAGGTAATGGTGAATAACCCCGATTGGCAGGGGCCGGTCCAGCAGTGGCAAGAGCGTGTCTATCATTGGGCGGGGGAGGCGGCCGGCAAGGGGGTGTTGAACCTGACGATTCTGGCGGATGCTCACTGTGTCGCCGGGGATCGCAGCTTGCTGGAGGCAGTGCGCGAGACCTTGTTCGATCGCTGTAGCGGCGATGATCTGCTGATGGCGCATTTTGCCCGGCCGGTACTGCAGTTCGCCACGCCGCTGAACTTGTTCGGCTCCCTGAAAAAACCGCAGCATGGGATCGATATCAAGAAGGGCGCGCTGTTTCCCCTGGTGCATGGAGTCAGGGCCATGGCCTTGCAGCACCGCATCGCTGAGACCTCCACGCTGCGGCGGCTGAAAAAACTGGTGACAGCCGGTGCCATGGAGGCGTCCTTTGCCGAGGATTTGGGCGAAGCCATGGAGTTGTTCAGTGAGCTGCGGCTTAACCAGCAATTGGCGCAGTTGCATGGCCAACAGACAGAACTGCAAGACAACCATATCGTGGTGCAATCGTTGTCGTCGCTGGAGCGCGACCTGTTACGCGATGCGCTGCATTTGGTCGGTGATTTCAAACAACGGTTGTCACGCCGTTTTCATCTGGAATATTGAGGTCTGGAGAGCGGCGCGGGCAATGACGAGGCAGTGGAATTGGACAGGAGACTGGCACGCATGATCAGGCAGTTACGTCGCTATGCGGATCGTTACCGGCATGGCGCAGGCCCTTACGGCCACCTTTTTATGCCCTGCGAAGGGGATGAAGTGATCGCACTGGATTGTGAAACCACGGGCCTGGATAGCCGTGAGGCCGAGCTGGTGTCGGTGGCGGCGGTGCCGGTCAGGCAGGGTCGGGTGGCCAGCAGTGAGTGCCTGGACGTAAAACTTCAGGCACCCCGAAGTCTCGATGGAGACTCCATTCGTATCCACCGGCTGCGGCCAGTGGATCTGGAAGAAGGGTGCCAGGTGCAAGACGCGCTGGAGCAGCTGCTGGAAAAAATAGGCAACCGGCCCTTGGTGGGGTGGTGTATTGATTTTGATGTGGCGATGATCAACCGTTACCTGCGGCCACTGATGGGGTTTGACTTGCCGAACCCGGTCATCGAGTTATCGGCGTTGTACCAGAAAAAACAGCGCCACTGGCAGCCGGATATCACCCCGGACTTGCGCTTTGAGGCCATGGCCAAAGCCCTGCAAGTGCCCGTCATGGAGCGTCACACCGCTCGGGGTGATGCGGTTACTGCAGGGCTGATGTACCTGCAATTGCAAAAGTCGACCCTGGATAGCTAATGGAACAACTCGAATCTCTTTTTCTGGTACTGGGTATTGCGGTGGTTCTCTGCAGTTATCTCCATTACTGGCGTCGTACCGGGGACGCCCGCGGGGTGTTGCTGTTCTGGCGTCGCGCTATGGCCATGAGCGTACTGGAGTTCAAATTGCAGCGGGCCGGGTTGTTATTGATGCTGGTGGCAGTAGTACTGCGATTTATCGGCGCACTGGGGTAAGCTCGAAGAAAAAACAGGAGCCGCCGTGTTTTCTTTATGGGAGCTGAGTGGGCTGGCACTGGGCTACGTGCTGGTACTCTTTGTTATCGCGTGGCTGGGTGACCGCGCTGCCCGCCAGCGCAAACACACCTTTCAAAATGCCTGGGTGTACAGCCTTGGGCTCGGGGTGTATTGCACCTCGTGGACGTTCTACGGCGCGGTGGGTGAGGCCGCCCAGAATGGCTGGAATTACCTGCCGATCTATCTCGGCCCCATCCTCACTGTGCTGCTGGGTGGTTCGCTGATTTACAAGATGGTGTCGGTGGCTCAGCAGAACCACATTACCTCCATCGCGGATTTTCTGGCGGCCCGTTATGGCAAGTCACGGCGGCTGGCAGTGCTGGTGACTCTGGTGGCGGTGATCGGCGTGCTTCCTTATATCGCCCTGCAGCTCAAAGCAGTGACTCTCTCATTCGATTATGTCCTCAAGGACAATTCCCCAGCGCAGATGGACACCGCGCTGATGGTGGCCATTCTCATGGCCCTTTTCACGTTGCTGTTTGGCACCCGGCATATTGATGCCACCGAGCATCAGTCCGGACTGATGCTGGCAGTCAGTTTTGAGTCTTTTATCAAGGTCGTCGCTTTTGTGATGATCGGGTTGTACTGCCTGTTCGGGCTGTTTGATGGCCCCGTGGATCTTTGGCTGGCGCTCAGTGAGCGCCAGGATGTCATGCAGACGTTCGAGCCGACGCTGTTCTCGCAGAGCTTTGTTACCGCGTTGCTGTTGTCCATGGTGGCTATCCTGTGTCTGCCGCGCCAGTTCCACGCCGGGGTGGTGGAAAACAACGACCTGCGTCATCTGCGCACCACCCGGTGGCTGTTGCCGCTGTATCTTTTTCTGTTCGCCTTGTTTGTGCTGCCGATCGTGATCAGTGGCGTGATTACCCAGCCCTATCTGTTAGGGCAGGCAGATACCTACATGCTGTCGTTGCCCATGGCGCAGGGTAATTCGTTCATGCTGATGCTGTCCTTTATCGGCGGGATTGCGGCTGCCACCGGCATGGTGATTGTGTCCACCATCGCATTGGCCATCATGCTGACCAATGAGGTGCTGCTGCCGTTCTGGCTGCGCTCGCGGTTGCATGAAAAAGAGCAATTGTCCGATTTGGGGCGACAGCTACGGCTGCTGCGTCGGGCCAGTATCCTGGTACTGCTAGGCCTGGCATTTGCGTTTCATACCCTGATTGACCGTTTTGACGGACTGGCCAGTATTGGCTTGTTGTCCTTTGCCGCTGTGGCCCAGTTTTCCCCCGCCCTGATCGGCGCGCTGTACTGGCGTAATGGCCACAAACGGGGAGCGATCATCGGGCTTGGGCTGGGGTTCATGATCTGGTTCTACTGCTTGTTACTGCCGGTGATTCTGCCGGTGGAGTGGGTTCTGTCGCTGAATGAAAACGGCTTGTTGGGGTTGGGGTTGTTGCGCCCCGAGGCGCTGTTTGGCATTGAGGGCCTGGAGCCGCTCACCCACGGCGTGTTCTGGTCGCTATCGGTGAATACGGCGGCGTTTATCTCCTTTTCGCGCAGTGCGCAGCAGGATGCGCTGGACGAAGCCCAGGCGGCCCGCTTTGTGGATATGCCAACGGATTGGTGGCGTGAGGGCATGGGGCACCCCTCCATTACCACCGCCGAGCTGCTGGAAGTGTGCAAGCGCGGGTTGGGTAATCCTCGTGCCGAGCCGTTGTTCTTTGATTACATGCAGCGGCGCCATGTGTCGGAAGATCTTGCCCTGCCTGCCCCGCTGCACCTGGTGCGCTATGTGGAGCGCTTGTTGGCCGGCACCATGGGCGCGTCTACAGCCCGAATCGTGATGAGCTCGCTGCTGCGCAAACAGAACAGCCGCCATGATGATGTCGTGCGGATGATGGATGAAGCCTCGGAGCTGATCCAGTTCAACCATCAGCTGCTGCGTACCACCATCGAGACCATCAGTCAGGGTATCTGTGTGGTCGACCGGAACATGAAGGTGGTGGCATGGAATCAGGCCTATGTGAAGTTGTTCGATTATCCCGATGGTTTGATTCGGCTGGGGCGGCCTATCGAGGAGGTCTACCGTTATAACGCTGAGAGGGGGTTTTACCCCGGTGATGATCTGGATGCCGACGTGGACAAGCGGGTGCAGCTGTTGCGCGATGGCCACTCCCATCAATTCGAGCGGGCGTTGCCCAGTGGTATTGTGGTTGAGGTTCGTGGCACGCCAATGATGGGCGGGGGTTTTGTCAGTACCTATATGGACATCACCGAACGCAAGCGGGATGAGCAGGCACTGCGTCAGATCAACGAAAACCTGGAATACATGGTCGGTGAGCGAACCCGGAAACTGACGGAACTGAATGCTCGCCTGGCTCAGGCCAATGAGGGCAAGACGCGTTTTCTGGCCGCTGCCGGTCACGATTTGATGCAGCCTCTTAACGCCGCCCAGTTGTTTGCCTCGTCACTGCGCCAGCAACTGGGCAGCCAGACCGGATTCGACCGTGAAGTCGATGTGTTGGGACATATCGACAGCTCGCTACAGGCGGCCGAACAGATCATCACGGCGCTGCTGGAGATCAGCAAACTGGATACCGATACCATGCCGGTCCATGTGCACCCGCTCAAGCTGGCACGGCTGATGGAGCCCCTGGGGCAGGAGTTTTCCGCATTGGCCCAGTCCCTGGGGCTGAACATGAAAATGCTGCCTTGCTCGGCGGTGGTGGAAACGGATGAAGTGCTGCTGCGGCGGGTGTTGCAGAATCTGCTTTCCAATGCGATCCGTTATACCGGGGAGGGGAGAATCCTGTTTGGTTGTCGCCGTGAAGCGGGGGTGATTCGCATCGATGTCTGGGATACGGGGCCGGGCATTCCTGATGATCAGCACGAAAAAATCTTTCGCGAATTTCAGCGCCTGCCGCAGCAGGGCAAGCAGGTGGTCAAGGGGCTGGGCCTGGGGCTGGCCATTGCGGATCGTATCTGTCGGCTGCTTGGGCATAAACTCACGGTTCGGTCCTGGTCCGGCAAGGGAACGGTCTTCAGCGTGACGGTACCGCTTTCCAGTGGCGAAGCGCCCCCCGTTCTGGCGGCAGAGCATCCGCCCTCACATCGTGATGTCAGTGGCATGCGGGTGTTCTGCGTTGACAATGATCCCGCTCTTTTGGCGAGTCTGGTGGCGGCACTGGAAACGCTGGGATGCGAAGTCGTGGCCGCCAGCGGTCTGGCCGAGGCCCGCCAGAAGGCAGCCCATTGCCCGGCGCCGGACCTGCTGCTGGTGGACTATCAGCTGGACCACGAAGACGGCTTTGCAGTGATTGAAGGCCTGGATGACTGCTGGGATGACGTGGTACCCGCTACCCTGATGACCGCCGATCGCCGCCCGGAAATCCGTCAACAAGCCGAAGAGCAAGGCGTCGCTTTTTTGCAGAAACCGTTGACGGAGATGATGCTGAAAAGAGCATTAGAGACAGTTAACAGTTAACAGTTAACAGTTAACAGTTAACAGCGGAAGGCGTTGTCGAGTTATGAGGGGCTCGCTGTCAATTTTTAACTGTCCACGATTAATTACTGTCGACTGATGGTGGCTCAATCGCCAGATCCTTCAGCGCCAATACGGCTTGTGTGCGGTTGCGGACGCCGAGCTTTCGGAAGATGGCGGTCATGTGGGCTTTGATGGTGGCCTCGGAGACATCCAGTTCGTAGGCAATCACCTTGTTTTGCATCCCCTCCATCAGCATGCCCATGACCCGGAACTGTTGTGGGGTCAGGCTGGTGATGCGCTCGCTCATGGCAGAGTGATCGGGCAGGGTGGGGGGCATGGCACGACGGGCGTACTCAGGCAACCATCGCTCCCCGGCCATGATCTTCTCCATGGCTTCGGTCATGGTCTCTACCGACGCGGATTTGGGGATAAAGCCGTCGGCACCAAAATGAATGGCCCGTTGAATGACATCCACATCTTCCGTGGCGGATATCACCACCAGAGGGACCTTGCGGTATTGCTCGCGCAGATAAATCAATCCGGAAAAGCCGTGGGTTCCGGGCATGTGCAGGTCCAGCAGGATGACATCAAAGGGCAGCGATTTCTGGCCGAGATCTTCCAGCCCGGCAAGCGAGTCGGCCTCGTGGATGTCGGCGTCGGTGAAGCTGGCCATGACTGCCTGTTTCAGGGCAGCGCGGAAGAGGGGGTGATCGTCAGCAATCAATATGGTTGTCATGATTCTGTTTTAGCGATTTTTTGTTGTTGTGTATAGCCCGGGGTAACGGTCCTGTGGGTGGCAATAAAAAAAATGGCTGCCCGGGGAGGGCAGCACAGGGGGAAAGAAACTGTAATAACAACAGAATCTTTTCAGCGAAAACATTGCAGTCCACTGGTTGCCCGAAGAAAGGGCTGATACAGAAAAGGAGAAAAGGAGAAAAGGG
>NZ_AQOQ01000043.1:0-21915 GCF_002888555.1 Alcanivorax sp. MD8A
GTACGCAAGGAGTTATTCAGAGGCTCCCAAGGTCAAACCGGCAAGCAGGGTCAGGTCACACATTGGTGAAATAATGAAATGCCCACACAATTACCGGTAGGGGCAGGTCTTGCATTGTGCGCCTAAATGCATCATGCAAGACCTACACCCATTTATCCTTCGTCACAGGGCCTCGCTTGTGCGACGCTGGCGACCCACCCAGTCCTTAATGGAAGAAATAATCAGGTGTGAGCGATCCTTTCCAGAGGCGTCATGGAACTTGTGATCAAGCTCCTTAAAAACCTGAAAGTCGACGTTATTCTTCTTTTTCTTCAGTGTCTGGGCCTGATCGTACGCCAGCTTGGAAGAAACGCTTTTATCAAGGCTAGACTGAATAATAAACAACGGGGCGCGGACACTCATCAGCAATGCCGTCTGGTCGGCATCCAGCATGCTTTTCCACCAACGAAACCCATGGCCGCTCATCAGAAGGTCCATATTCTCGGCAGCTTCGACAGAATCGACAAACGCCAGAAAACCCTGTTTCGCTTCTTCGAATGCCTCCGGAGGAAGTTCAAGCGCCATACTGTGCAGCACATCATCGACGAAAAAGCGGCCGCCGCCATTAAGAGAGACAACCGCGCTCACCGCATCACTGCGGGAAGCCACCATCGCCGCGACCAACGCCCCCTCACTTCCCCCGAGTAGCGTGATGCGATCATAGTGAAATTGGTCATCCAACCAGGACATCACCTGCAGATAATCGTCCGCCCGCTGTCGTGAGGAATCATGCTCGTAATACGACGCGGGGCACTCCGGGCTGTCACCCGAACCGTTCCAGGAAACCGACCGGGTAAGGCCATACTTCTCGACCGTAAGGACATCCGCATCATCAATAACGGTGGCAAAGCGATCATTAATCACCTTGCTGTGGGCCACACTATTGCAGTCTGAGCCCTGCATCAGCACCAGCAAATGACCGCTTCCTTTCTGATCCAGATAGAAGGTGATCTCTGACCCATCTGCCCGTGTTAAGCGCTCCCCCTCTTCGGCAAACACATCCTGAATAGCAAACAGCAGCAACGCCATTATGATCGCGAGAGCTTTATACATGGGCATTTTCCGGGAGACCGTTTAGATCAGCTTGTTGGTTATCATCCCGAGTATGGGGGACGACCTGAACCTTGCCTCCTTCGATGCCGACAAGCCCGGTAAAGTTCAACCAGGCAACCCATCAAACCCTGGCGCATCATTAATCTCGTCTTCCCAAACCGCTTTACTGGCCAAAAAAATATGTGCCGTTGGCATCACTGGGACTGTCGTATCCAGACACCCTGCAGGCACCACCAGCAGACCCGAAGCCTCCGTATCCGGCAACGCCGAACCACACAACGAGCAGAAACTTTTGGCATGCCGGGTACCCGGAAGCGTAAACGACCTGACCACATCGGCACCCGATAGCCAGATCAGTTCAGCTGAAGAGGAGAACAGATTAGCGGCATGCGCTGAGCCTGTATCTTTCTGGCAATGCTGGCAGTGGCAGAGATAGAAGCGGTCAAAATCCCCTTTGATCTGAAAACGCACGGTGCCACACAGACAAGAGCCGAAATGATCCGTCATGGATATTCTTCCATTCTATGGGGAGAGAGCCTGGTTGAAACTGGAATGTGAGATCTGCCCCAACCCTCGCTCGCAGGGCATCAGCTTTGGGAAATGGAAGATCTAACCCCATTTCCTGTTATTAACCTTCATCAACCTTTCTCCGATATGAGAAGGTAGAAGGCTCCAGTCTAAAAAGTATATCGGACAAGCGAATCTCCAGGGAAAGATCGTCTTTACCCAAACTTTGACGCATCATCCTACACAGCCTTGTGTAAGCAAGAATTTCCTGCTCTTTCTCAAGCGTACCACCTTGCAGCCAAAAACTTTCCAAGGCCTCTACTACACCAGCATCGGCGCATACGCAAATCCGCGACTTCGCATCATTGAGAGCTCCAAGCTCAGAAATCTCATCTTGTATTCGCCCGGATCTTCTAGCAGAAACAAGGAATGAAATGGCTTTCAAAAAGTCTGAGTACGCATCCAGTCGCATTTTTGCCAACTCATCGTTGCGGCTCTTTTTTTCGGATAAAACATGCCCAAAGACCGCTCCGATCAGTCCTGCAATCAGTGAAAATATTGCTGCCATGGTGATTGTCATAGGGTCCTTTGGCTAACGCCTAGCTCACAGGAAAATTGCGAGCTTGCGAGTAAATTTTCCTGTGAGCTAATTGTTAGGCTGAACAAAACCATACACCGCCGATAAACCCCAGAATCAAACCAAGTAGTAAAGAACCAATTAATTGAGCGCTGATCTGCTGAACAAGACCACGCCACCATTCAGCTCGGCCTTCCCTCTTGGCAATTTCAGATCTAGCTTGGCTTGCTCGATTTTCATAAACCTGAGCCATGACAGCCCTTGCCGGCCCTTCGTACTTACCAGGAGGCGACGAAAGAAATAGTTCCAAGGCGTCGAACGGGGCCGATAAAGCTACTTTTCTTATGCGCTCTTGCTCTTCTTCAATGCTTTCAGCGTTATACGAGCACGCAAGCATGAGGCGTTCATGCCATGAGACTTGATCGTTATCAACATCGCTCATCGATTACCCCAATATGCCTAACGCCGCAATCAGCGGCTTGTCCGCAGCATTGCTTTGTTAAATTCATTAGCATCACAGTTTATTAAAACGGTTGCCGGTGGCTCCAACATAAATTCACCATCTTGATCTGATGGAAGGTACTCTAGTAACTCTCTCGCTAATTCTGAGTCGTTATTTGTCATTTCAAGGTGGCTATAGAGAACTGATTTGAGCCAGCCTCGAAATGAGTTCCGATATCTCTCATCTTTGATATCTACGGAGTTGTCTTTTTCAATAGGAGTACCAATTTTCAAGTTGTACAACGCTTCTGCAAAAGTAGGCAAACAACAGGCGAAAACACACTCCTCATAACCACTGATGGTTCTCATGAGATTGCCGGTTTTAGTCTTTAGCTTCGCATGCTTTCGAGTTGGGGCGCTCAAAGGCTCAGCCATATCAGCAGACATATAGAAGAAATCGTATTGCGTACCCTTCACTTTATGAAATACACCAATAGAGCCGACAGACGGCAAAATAGCGCCACTTAGGATATCCGGCTTGCACTCAAACGGTGGATATGGGAGCACATCAGGGCGCCTTGATAATAAATCCCACTGTTCTAAGTTAGCTTTGAAACTGGTTTGAGCGACACTGCTTGGCCAGTTTGCGCAAATACCAGAGTGCTTTTCATTGGATTTTTTAGCCTGGAGCAATGTAGCCCTTGCTTCAAATCTCGGCTTGGTCCTATATGAAACAATTAAAAGATCGGAAATTTCACACCTAGCTGAAGGTCGCCCCCATGTTCCTTTGCCGTTGAATACAACTTGATGCTTCATTCCATGAAACTCTTCCAGTCTGAAGTACTTGTTTAAGGAACGAAAACTTCGCATCAATGCACGGAACTGCTGCACCTCAGAGAATCTAGATTTAGATGACTCTATCTCCCATGCATCCAATAAAGCAGTAGCGAAATTTTGACTCGTCACTTAGAACTCCGTGTGAATTTAACGCTCCAATCACCGGGCCAGCGGAGTGGAGCAATTTTTGTGGCATAAAGGAGCATAGCGACACCACAAACAATTGCGCAACGTAGCTGGCTCCGCGTGCATTGGCTTGTTATGCTTGGAACACCATCTAGTCGTCCTTATCCCACCCTGCTCTACCATCACAGTGGTTGCATCCGGCCCAAGAGCTATGCTCCATATCTCCCGTATTGGGTTCATTGCACCATCCACAATACTCAACATGATCAACTGTAAGAAAACAGCTAGTGCAGGTATATTCACCTGATTCAATTCTAACAACTGTATGGTAACCATCACAGTCACTGCAATTGCCCAAATCCCATGATGAATCACCTTCTTTAGCTGCTATATATGCGGCCCCCTCATCAATCAATACATCAGTTAGATCGTCAGGTTCAAAGTGCTCACCACAATTCCCACATTGACCGAAGCCTTCATTTGTGAAGGTTACTTCTTCACCGCAAGATGTGCATGAAATCTTCAGAGCCATTTCGTTCAACCCACAGACTAAACACTTTGCCTCATAGACGACTTCATGCTCTGTTTCATGATGTTGCGATTCAAAACCACAAGATGGACAGTGCTCGAAAGCTTCACCCTTTTTCTTTTTGTTTTCTATATCAGGCTTTATTTGATCGTAAACAACTTGCAAGAATGTATGTAAGGAACGCAGCTTTTTATCAACCTCTAATAAAGGCTCATTCCATTGATCAAATACATCCTTCCAACGCGTAGTCAATATACTATGAAGGAAATACCATGCAGTTAGTTGTTGCTTGACGATATCTCTAACTTGCTCGCTGTTTTCCTCGGATGAGTGAGCTTCATGAAAAAAATGGACAACTTTATTTCTGTGTTTTGTTATTTCTTGGAATGATTTAAGCTCAGACTTCGATAGCCCGCTCCTTACAACCTTTTCAAGTCTATCCGCTGCTCCATCAAGCGATACAGATTGAAAGCTTCCTGATATAAATTTATTCCAGTCTGGATCTTGTCTGTGAGAAATTACTAAAGACCAATGCTCAGCCATTAACCGAGCTTTTAAGAATAGTTCTACAGCAGCATGAAAATGTATAACGGAAAACTTCGGATGGTCTTTTAGGTCTTCAATCGCCTTATTCAGAAAGTCGAAACCATTTTCGACCAACCTGTTCAGCATATCTTCCTTTTTCATTTAATAACGCTACCTATTAATAGTGCTTCTAGCTAACCAATGAGGCATAACGCCTTGGCTTTGCGGCGCACCGGAGCGCCAGCGTAGGGGCGTCCGACAACAGCCGATTGTTAAGAGGCCGGCCCTTGGATTTGAAGCCAACCTTGGTGTTCGCAGTAATTGGCGAAATCTTGGTAGTTTTCATTGATCCACATTTCACTGGGATGATCATGAAAGCCCACGATTCCAACATCCCGGTCCCGAATCTCTAGATTCGTGCAGTTGCGAATGCCCTTTTGAGTGAGCCTGCCTCGCTCGGAGAAGTCGGCAACCACATCATTATCAACTACCACACAGGGCTCGGACGCGATCTCTATCGCGTGCAGGCAAATACTTCGATAGTTCTTGGGGAGCACCGGAATGAGCCTGAATGATCCTTTCTGCTTCCAGAACATGATGCCTCTTAACGCCCGGCTCACCGGGTAAATTTTTGATGGCGGCTTTTGTGCGGATTCTTGCACAAAAGATGACAGCGAAATTTGTCCGGTGCAGCCTCTTGTTACGTTTATCCGGACACAACGAAGCAACGGGGGCGAGTATCTAGCCTCACGATCTCTAAGGGCCAAAGAGTCCACCCTTGCGGGTAAACTCGTCCATATCAACACCATATATGCTCTTAAACAGACGCAAGCCGACCACCTCCATACCTCGCCCGCAGTCTTTACCCCCTTGGTAGTAGTTAACCCTGAAGTTATACCTCTGGCTTTCAAAATCATAGAAAAAATCGGCAGTGGCTTTACAGTCGTTATCGCCCGGATATTTGAAATGAGCGATACCGTTACTGAACGTCGGCTTCTTGCCTCTGGGTGCGGTCTCCCACGCTAGAGCCATTCCGGTCTCACTGGAAAATGATCGGACAAACTCATCAGTGAACGAAGGAGGTGCCGCTTCGATAAGCGCAGCGGCGTAATTTGACTCAGGAAGAACAAAGAATGCACATCCCGATAGGGAAATAAAAAGCAATGGCAAGCTACTCTTTAGCAAGGCGGTCCCTTCTCTTTCTTCACGTAACGCCCCAAGCAGGGGCAGATTTTGCGTTTTGAGCGCAGCGATGCAAAATTTGTCCCGCTGCCTTGGCTTGTTATGTGATTTCTCTAAGTTTGCCTAAAACGTCCTGCAACACAGCTCTTCCCATTGTTTTTTCCACCAGATCATTAAGATCACCAGCTAAGAACTGGTGCCATGATACGGCCGTACTCCCCGATCCATGTGCGTAGCGCCCATAAGCCGACAGTACTGATTCATCGTCCCGGATCGCCACCAGATATAGCTCACTATCCGGATCATCCTTTTTCCATTCAAATAGGTGCTGCGGCCTTATATAAGTCATATCACCAATTCACATAACGCTCAGATCACGCGCTTGTCGCGTGCATCTTCTTGTTAACTTTCTTCGGTATTCGATCTCCGTCTGCGACCCTCGCATTGAGCTTCCGTAGCGCAGAGAGAGTAACCGAGTGAAGATTGGTCTTCGTCGGCTGTCTATTCTTTACGGCTTCCCAAGCTATCGCCCCTGGGCCGTTAAATATTTCATCGTACGACCCATCAGAATGCACCTTAATCCCAATATAGTAATGGGGTATGTGGTCAACTGGAAAAGTAAGGGAGTCTTTCATCGTGGTTTTTATTTGGACCCTTCGACCATCTGGTGTTTCACCGTCATGGTGCTTTTCTAGACCCTCATACAGCTCTAAATCGTAGTCTTCCTCAACCAGAATTTCGCCTAGATCGCCCACCAACCTGCCATCTAAGGTAAATTTCTTCTTCGGGTACGCACCTTGGAGCGCCTTGACGATCTGCAGCATATCCTTAACAGCTTGATGAATCTCCACACCCGCTCCTAAAAGTTAACGCCTCAAACACCGGCTTGGTGAAGTTGGCGGCTTTTTTGGAACAAAAAAGGTGACGGCTGTACCAAGTCCGAGTGCTTTGACTTGTTAGAAGTTTTAGTTTGCAAAGAACTGCCCCACCTTTTTTGCTATGTTTTCAGTTTGCCCAGCATCAAGACCTAAACTTACCTGAGAACTCCAAACCTCTGGGCCATCGAATTCTTTGATAGTAATTGCAAGCATTACATGCCCCAAATTATCGCATGTAGCCGATATACCAAACTCACCTTCAATAGAAGCCCATTCTTGAGCGCCATCCCAGCCTTTCCATTCTTTAGCAATGCACTCAAAAAGATTAACGAGGAATTCACAATCGGTGTATCCCCAAACTCTTTTTTTGAGCTTCACTGATGGGCTTTCATAGGTAACAGAGAAATAATCGCCGTCACGCTCACAAAATGTAAGTGTGGCTGCCGTGCTACCTGATTTTATGACTGCACTATCCATATAGGTGACTTCTAACAGCGTATTAATTAGAACGTTCCGTATAACTCGGTTCCGTATAACTCCGAGCCACCCTCCCCGCTCAGCCTATCAAAATACTCTCATATCAATCAGTTAGAGTGAAATAGCCAATGTCTTACACGGAGTTCAAAGGAACGTTCCTTTGAACTCCTTTCCTGCTATCTCGTTTTCAATCATTCGAAATGCACATGAAATCAATGGGTTGGCTTTTCACTCCCTGAGTTATACGGAAGGTTCCGTTGAAAACGGGCCAGCCTTCACGTGAATCATCCCTGTTTCCACCCCCGGTAAGCGTCTGATGTACAATCACCCTCCATTCTCCAGAGCCCCAGAACATGCGTACCTTCGTCCTCCGTGCCCGTGCCGCCTCTACCAACAGCCAGACCCTGCTGGCCAATGTGGGGGGGGATGCCCACAGCGAGATCCTGGCCCATACCCTGATGAATGCCATCTTTGTGGCGCAGTCTCACCGGGACGATGTGGTGGTGCATCTGGTGCTGGAGAGCACCCAAGACTATTCCCGCACCATCAGTTTTGTGGCCGCGGAGATGCGGGATATTGGTGGGTTTCATGAGCAGGCGCTGCTGACCAAGGTGGTGCGGGCGCTGGATGCCTCTGCGGGGATGGGCAAGGAGCAGATGAAGGCGGTGGAGAGCGGGATTACCGTGCGGACGGTGAGCTTTGAAAAGCTGGTGAAGGAGCTGGCCGAGGATGGGCATCAGTTGTACATGATGGATCCGAAGGGCGAGAGCATTCGCGAGCTGGAATTTGCCGAGAAACCCTGCTTTTTGCTTACTGATCACATTCCCATGCCGAAGAAGAGTTTTAATAGCCTGAAGCGGCTGGGCACAGAGAAGATCAGCCTGGGGCCGACTATGCTGTTTGCGTCGCAGTGCGTGGTGTTAATCAACAATGAACTTGATCTGGCCGGGATGTAGGATCACCGCTTTAGGTTAGAACCTTGCGCAGCAAGGCTGCTTCAATCGCGGTCGAACGACCGCTCCTACAATTATAATCACCTCGCTGTCGCTCGGATCGCCATGCAAGCATGGGCTCCTACAGCGGCTTCGTGAGGTCGGTTTTGGGTTTCGCTGTTAACTGTTCACTATTCACTGTTAACTAACTCTCGAGCCAAACCTCCCGCGCCCACTGCCAGACACTCCCCCACTCCTCTTCTTCACGGATGCCCTCGCCGGGCACCCATAGCAGTACGCTGCCTTCCTGGGACATGGCGTAGATGCCTTCAGGGGTTTCGCAGACGGGGATCAGGTAGCGGGGCATGCCCTGGTCCCAGGCGTTGGCGGCCATTTCGGGCAGGAAGTTATGGGCATAGTCATCCATTACGGTGGCGGGCTCGAGGCTGCCGCAAATGATGTCGCTGGCGTTGAGCAGGAACTCCTTGTAGTCACCGGGCAGCGGGATCAGCAATTGCTCTTCGATTTCTACCAGGCGGTCTTCGTCCGGAAGTTCCAGCGCCACCAGGCCACCTTCGTGGCGTTCGCGCAGCAGTTCGATTACGTCTTCCATATTGGCTCTTCATGATTCTGTAGGAGCCTGCCTGTAGGCGATGGGGAAGGATCGCTTGCAGACGAGCACCTACGGGGATAGCGGTTTAGCCCCGGCGGAACGGGAACAGGAACTGTTTGACCACGCCTTCCGGCACCGGGGTGCTGGCACGGGTGCCGTATTCGGCGGCCAGCTCCTTGGGCATGATCAGGGTGCCGAACAGTTTATCGTAGATAGGCAGGAAGGCGGCGTAGTTTTTGTCGACGGCCTGGTCTTCAGAGGAGTGATGCCAATGGTGGAATTCCGGGGTGGCGATAAGCCAGCGAATGCCCGGGAAGCGAAACCGCACATTGGCGTGGATAAAGATGGCGTGGAACGACACGAACACCAGGTAGGCATACACCGCAGACGGCGCGAAGCCGAGGATGAAGATCGGCAGGTAGCCCACAAAGCGGTTGGCGATGATTTCCACCACATGCAGGCGCGACGAGGCCAGCCAGTCCATCTGGGTGGTGGAGTGATGCACCGCGTGGAATTTCCACAGCCAGGGCACTTCATGGAAGGCGCGGTGAATCCAGTAGCTGCCCAGGTCGATGACGATCAGGATCTCGATAAACTGCAGCCACAACGGCTGGCTGGCAATGGCCTGCTGGAAGCCGATGTCTACCTTGTCGTGCAGCACCACCTGAATCGGGATGATGGTGAAGAAGCTGATCAGCTGTAGCCCCACATGGCTGAACAGGAAGTACTTCATGTCGGTGACCCAGCCACCACGCAGGGTCTTCTGGGCCGGGTCTTTGGGGAAGGCCCGCTCCAGGGGAATAAACACCAGCGCCAGCACCAACAGGGTGAGGATGAAATAATCCAGCCCGGCATACAGGCTGCGGCCATCCACCGGCGGCACATCCAGCCGGCCAGAACCGATCAGTGCGGCCATGCACGCCAACACCATACCGATGATGCCGTAACGCTTTTCCTGATGGCGAAACACGCTGAAGAAACCACAGGTGAAGCCGATACCAATGCCAATAAACAAGGCAATACGCAGCACCTGGGCGTTATAGAAACCCCGAAACTCCGGGGTGGTGAAGAGCTCAGGATAGAGAAAGCAGAAGCTCCCCATCAGCGCCAGCACCCCCAGGCCGATGGACACGGTGGCGGTGATCTTGCCCTGCCCCGGCGTCAGGTCCACTTCTTCATAGCGTTCCCGTAAAAACTCGCTCATTGACTCCCTCCGTCCTTCCCCAAAGCCTGCCCGAGCCCCCGCATTTGGGCCAGTACAGGGCGGTAACAAGCTGCTACACTGCGCGTTCAATTACAGCTTCGAGCTATCAGCTTTGAGCGACGAGTCGCGCAATGTGCCTTGCCACCTTCAATGCTCTCGTTCCGCGCCCTGCGTCTGTGCGCGGGCACAGCTTTTGATATGACAACCGCCTCAATCGCGACTGTAAGCTCACAGCTCGTAGCTCGCAGCTTTAATCGCAATACTCACATATTTGATCACGCCAAAGTATGCCTCTACTCACGCTTCGCGAAATACAGCTCAGCTATGGCCAGCAGGCCTTGCTGGATCATGTGAACCTTTCCATCGACAGTGGCGAGCGCCTGTGTCTTATCGGTCGTAACGGGGCGGGCAAGTCCACCCTGATGAAAGTCATCGCCGGGGAAATCCAGGCTGATGACGGCCACATCGAGCAGACCCAGGGGTTGAGCATTGCCCGTCTGGAGCAGGAAGTGCCCGATGACCAGGACCACACGGTGCATTACATGGTCTCGCAGGGGCTTGGCGAACACGGCGCCCTGCTTAGCGAACATGCGGAGTTGAGCCATCAACTGGCCGACGGCGACGACAAGGTGCTGGCCCGGTTCGAGCAGCTGAGCAGCGAGATCGAGGCCCGCGGCGCCTGGCAGCTGTCCCAGCGCGTAGACACTGCCCTGTCCAAACTGAGCCTGGACGGCGACATGCAGTTTGCCGGGCTGTCCGGTGGCATGAAGCGCCGCGTGCTGCTGGCACGGGCGCTGGTGCAGGAACCGGATATCCTGTTGCTGGACGAGCCCACCAACCACCTGGACATGGAATCGATTCAGTGGCTGGAAGAGTTTCTGAAAGGCTACGGTGCCACCCTGGTATTCATCTCCCACGACCGGGCCTTTATCCGCGCCCTGGCGACCCGCATCATCGAGCTGGACCGGGGCATTCTCACCAGCTGGCCCGGTAGCTATGAAAAGTACCTCTCCGGCAAGCAGGCCGCCCTGGATGCGGAAGAGAAAGCCAACGCCGAGTTCGACAAGAAGCTCAGCCAGGAAGAAAAATGGATTCGTCAGGGTATCAAGGCACGCCGTACCCGTAACGAAGGCCGGGTACGGGCCCTCAAGGCCATGCGCGACGAGTTCGCCCAGCGCCGCAATCGCACTGGCACCGCCAGCCTGACCATCCAGAGCAGCGACAGCTCCGGGAAGGTCGTGGTCGAAGCCGACAAGCTGAATTATGCCGTCGGCGGCAAGCAGATCGTGCGCGACTTTTCCGTCAACCTGCTGCGCGGCGACCGGGTGGGGATTCTTGGCCCCAACGGCTGCGGCAAATCCACCCTGATTCGCCTGTTGCTGGATCGGCTGCCGCCCGACAGCGGCACCCTGAAGCTGGGCACCCAGCTGCAAGTGGCTTACTTCGATCAGCTGCGTGACACCCTGGACGAGAACAAGAGCGTGATCGACAACGTGGCCGAGGGCTCCGATGTGATCTCACTGAATGGCCAGAACAAGCACGTGATCGGTTACCTGCAGGACTTCCTGTTCGATCCCGGCCGGGTGCGCCAGCCCGTGAAGTCCCTGTCGGGTGGCGAGCGCAACCGTCTGCTGCTGGCCAAGCTGTTCACCAAGCCCTTCAACCTGCTGGTGCTGGATGAGCCCACCAACGATTTGGATGCGGAAACCCTGGAGCTGCTGGAAGAGCAGCTGATGAATTATCAGGGCACCCTGCTGCTGGTAAGCCACGACCGGGAATTCATCGACAACGTGGTGACATCGACCCTGGTGTTCGAGCACGGTACTCTCAACAGTTATGTGGGGGGATATCAGGACTGGATTCGTCAACGTCCGGAACCTGTGAAGGAAAAGCCCGTCAAAGCCGACAAGCCCGCAGCCGCTGCACCGCCGCAGGCCCCGGCAAAGCGCAAGAAACTGTCTTACAAGGACCAGCGCGAGCTGGAGCAGTTACCCGGCCAGATCGAGCAACTGGAACAGGATCTGGATGCAGTGCAGACCCGCATGTCTGACCCGGCGTTCTACAAGGGCGATCCGGCAGACATCAGCGCTGCCCAACAGCAACAAACCGAGCTACAGCAGGCCCTGGAAAGCGCCTATGCCCGCTGGGACGAACTGGATCAGCTCGGCTAACCCATCACAGGAGTGGTTGTGCGAACACCGATCCGCTATCTGAGCGTACTGCTTGCCTTGATGCTGGCCTTCCAGCCCGCCCTGGCAACCGAAGTGGAAGATGAGGAACGGGCCCTGGAGCGGCAGCAGGAGGAAGAGAATCCTGCGCCGAACAAGGCGAGTCATGTACCGGTACAAGCGGTGGACGAAGACTCCCAGCCCACCGAGGAGCCGCCCCACCCTCTGCCGTTGCTTAACCGGGTAGTGGATCCGGGCACCTTTGCCACCCTGCACTGGACCCCGGATCAGTCGTTCGGCTCTATTGCCACGCCGGTGCCGGTGCTGGTCGCCCATGGCACCAAACCCGGCCCGCAGCTTTGCCTCACCGCTGCCATTCACGGTGATGAGCTCAACGGTATCGAGATGGTGCGGCGCCTGATGTACAAGCTGGAGCCCGACGAGCTGGCCGGCACCGTGATCGGTGTTCCCATCGTCAACCTGGACGGCTTCCGCAGCGGCAGCCGCTATCTTAGCGACCGCCGAGATCTGAACCGCTACTTCCCCGGCAACAAGAATGGCAGCGCCGCCAGCCGCGTGGCCCATTCCCTGTACAGCAACATTGTCAGCCACTGTGATTATCTGGTGGATCTGCACACCGGCTCGCAGAAACGCGTCAACCTGCCGCAGCTGCGCGCCGATCTGGACAACCCCGATGTGGTGGCTTTCGCCAAACACTTTGGTGGCATGACCGTACTGCATAGCCCCGGCGTCACCGGCATGTTGCGCGATGCCGCGGTGAAAGACGGCATTGTCGCCGTGACCATGGAAGCCGGTGGCCCCAACCGACTGGAAACCCAGGCGGTGAATTACGGCGTGCAGGCACTGGAAACCCTGCTGGAGAACCTGCAGATGCAGAAAGCCAGCCGTTTCTGGAGCGCTCCGCAGCCGGTGTTCTTCGAATCAGAATGGATCCGTGCCGATCAGGGTGGCATCTTGCTGGCCGAGGTAAAACTGAACGACAAGGTGAAGAAGGGGCAGATTCTGGGCACCGTCACGGACCCGATCAGCAACACCGGCAGCGCCATCATTGCCCCCTACAATGGCCGGGTGCTGGGCATGGCCGTGAATCAGGTCATCCATGCCGGCTTTGCCGCCTTCCGTATCGGTGAAGAAAAATCGACCGAAGAGGTGGAAGCGCAAGCGGAAAAGGCCAGCAAGGAAAAAGAAAAACAACAGTCAGACGATGACGACAGTGACGGTGACAGCAAACAGGAACGTGCGGCGGACCCCAGCCCGAAGGAGCCCAGCGACGAACCGCCTGCTGAAGCCGATAGCACCGGGGAGTAACACTGCCCCCGCACCTTTCTCGCCACTCGACAAGACGACGCCCCAGCAGGAATCCATTCCTGCTGGGGCGTCGGCGTCTGGCGACGAATACACCGGCCATAGGGCCGCGATTTACTGAACCGTCAGACTATCGCGCATCCCTGCCAGGGTTTTCTCACCAATGCCTTTCACCGCCAGCAATTGGTCAACGCTGGTGAAAGGCCCATTGGCGTCACGCCAAGCCACAATGGATTCTGCGGTTTTCGGCCCGACGCCTTTCAGTGACTGCAGTTGCTCGGCAGTGGCGGTATTGAGGTTGACGGCATCGCCAGCCGTGGCCGTCTGTGCCGCCGCCGGTTGTCCCGCTGACGGGGTAACCGCAGTGACTTCCACCGCTTGAGCCAGCGACGCTGCGGCAAACAGAATGAGGGAAAAAATGAGGTTGATGCCTTTCATGATTGATCTCCTTTAAGTTGGAGACAGCACCATAAAAGGCAGGGCATGCGGCGTTTATCAGCCAGCGGACGTAATGCCTGTCAGCGCTTCAGGAAAGGCTCTGTAATATTTCGTCTACCACCGCTGTAGGCTGAGCGGCCTGAGTGACAGGACGACCGATCACCATGTAATCCACCCCGGCGTCACGCGCCTCTACCGGTGTAAGCACACGGCGCTGGTCGCCTGCATCGCTGCCTGCCGGACGGATCCCCGGCGTGACCAGCGCAAAGTCCTGGCCGCAGGCTTGCTTGAGCAGGCCGGCTTCCTGGGCAGAGCACACCACCCCGTCCATGCCTGACACCTTGGAAAGCTCCGCCAGGCGGCGCACCTGCACCTGTGGTTCATCCACGATCCCCACCTGCGACAGGTCAGTACGGTCCATGCTGGTGAGCACGGTCACCGCAATCAGCAGCGGGCGGGTACGGTGATTGGCAATCGCATTCGCGGCGGCTTCCATCATCCGCTGGCCACCGCCAGCGTGCACGTTGACCATCCACACGCCCATATCGGCAGCGGCTGCCACGGCGCCGGCAACGGTGTTCGGGATATCGTGAAATTTGAGGTCCAGAAACACCTCAAACCCTTTGCCATGCAAGGCCTCAACCACCGCCGGGCCACTGCGGGTAAAGATTTCCTTGCCCACCTTCACGCGCACCTTGGCCGGATCCAGCTGGTCCGCCATGGCCAGGGCCTGAGCCTGATCGGGGTAATCCAGAGCGACAACAACAGGGCTGGAGATAGGCATGGTGGCTTCCTGAGTGGTGGGTAGGCGGGGCTATGGTAGGCGCTGGGGTAAGCGGGTTCAACCAGCCCAACCGTAGGAGTGTCGCTGGCGGCGCGATCACCAAAGCCGGAAAAGACGATTTTTACCACCGAGAGCACCGAGATGAACCGATCCCGGCTCCTTTGGCGCGCTCTGTGCCCGCAAGGAAGGCAATGGCATCCCCGTCTTGAAGACGCAGCCGGATCGGGCTCATCGCCAGCAGGCTGGCCCCACAGCGGCTTTCGACCCAAGCCTCGTCCACATTGGTGCAGAGTTATTCAATTTACGCGGTGGCGAGAAGGGTTTGGTTGTTGGCTGTTGCTGCGGGCCGTGTCTTGGGTACGCTCTGGAATCTATACCTCGCTTGGGCTCGGATCGCCATGCAAGCATGGCTCCTACGAAGTGCTCGGGTTATTTAATAGTGCCGAACTCAACGATCTGGAAGGCGTTTCCATTCTTCTAACCCCCCCGGAACTATTTTGGGTTTGCCCTTCCAGTCAAGCGTAGCTTGTAGCTTGTAGCTTGTATCTTGTAGCTTGTAGCTCACAGCTCACAGCTGATAGCTGCATTCTGATAGCTGTCAGCTGCTTTCAAACCTCCTTCACCACCGGCTTGATGGTGCCCCAGCGTTTGCAGCTTGGGCAGCGCCATTGCATGAGCGGGGTTTCGAACCCGCAGCGGCGACATTTGTAGAGGCTCTTGTTGTTCACCAACTTTTCGGACAACTGACGCAATGCATCCAGATGCTCGCGGGCTTCACCTTCGGCAATGCCCGCCAGGCTCATGTCGATAATCTTGTTGAGACCGCGCACGGACGGGTTGGCTTTCATGTACTCGCCGATAAAGTCCGCGGCTTCCTTGTCGCCGTAACGCGCTTTCAGTGCTTCGGATAGCAGCAGGATACGGTTGGTACTGGGCTTTTCGGCACTGTAGTCAGCCAGCATCTGGATGAAGTCCTCATCCTTGTCCTGGGCCTGATAACAACTGCGCAGCTTGTCCAGCACCTCGTCGAAGAAGTCGCTGTCCTGGGTCCAGATTCGCTGGAAGGCCTGAATGGCCGCCTCCCAGTTCTGCTCGTCCATTTCCAGCTCGCCTTCCTGGAAACTGGCGCGCACACAATCATTATCGAACGACAACGCACGGCGCAGCATGCGACGGGCCGGGTTGATGTCCTTGTCTTTTTTCAGGTTGTCCGCCTGCTCACAGCAATACTGCGCCAGCACTGAGGCCAGTTCCGGGCTGTTTTTGATCAGGCGCTCGCCCATGCTAATGGCATTGACCCAGTCACGCTCCTGCTCGTACAGGCCCATGAGCTGCCGACAGACCTCATCCTTTGCCTCACAATCCTGATCCAGCATTTCCAGCAGAACCTGCTCGGCCAGATCGAAGATACCGCTTGCCAGGTAATCCTGGGCAAGCTCAAGCTGGATTTCTTCCTGAACCGGGCGGGAAAAATCACCGTGTTCCAGCAGGTGGGTGTGCAGTTGCGCGGCACGGTCAAACTCCCCCCGCTTGCGAAACAGCTTGCCCAGCGCGAGATGGGTGTCGAGCCCTTCAGAGCCCACATCCAGTCCGTTCAGCAAGGCTTCGATGCCCTTGTCGGGCTCTTCATTCAGGAAAAAGTTGATCCCCGCCACATAGTCCTTGGACAAGGAGGCCATGCGACGACGCTGGCGACGCTTGCTTTCACGCCGCCCGAGAAAAAAACCCGCTGCAATGGCAACAAAGAACAGCGGCATCAACCACAGGGATTCGCTCATGAAAACAGGCTCTTGATACCACGCAGACCGATACCCGCCACCAGCCCCATCAACAGGCCGACAGCCAGAACACCAATCACCAGCACGCCGAGTGACACATCCCACTGCAGGTTATAAAGCAGCAGATCCAGTGTGACCGCTTCACGGTTACTGGTCACAAATAAAAAAGCGATAAAGAAGATGGCCACCACCGCCAGTATGACCACGATGCGATACAGATTACGCATGTCAGGACTCCCTCACCGGCTATGCCGGCCTAGCGCAGGATACGAACTTAGCTGGCAGCCGCCTGGCCACCGGCATCGCCGCTATCGGATTCTTCCCCGGCATCCATTTGCAGGGATTCGTTTACGCGTTCGCGCAATTCCTTGCCTGGCTTGAAATGGGGAACATACTTGCCGTGCAGCTCGACGCTGGCACCGGTCTTGGGATTACGGCCCACGCGGGGTGCGCGGAAATGGAGGGAAAAACTGCCGAAGCCGCGTATTTCGATACGACCTCCGCCGGCCAGGGAATCGGCCATTTGTTCGATCAGCGTTTTGACTGCCAGTTCCACATCCTTGGGTGACAGCTGGGTTTGCCGGTCGGCAATCCGCTCAATCAGTTCTGACTTGGTTAACGCCATTACAGCTTGCTCCCTGGGCTCCCTGCCCAGTGGGGTCGGCAGATGCCGACCCCGGGGAGGAGCCGATTAAGACTCGTTGCTGTTTTCCATCTGCTGCTTGATCAGATCACCGATGGTCTTCGGCGCGTTGGCATCCTGCTGTTCAGACAGGTTGTCCATGGCCTCACGCTCATCAGCCTGATCCTTCGCTTTGATGGACAAGCTCAATACACGGTTCTTGCGATCAACGTTGACGATCTTGGCTTCCACTTCGTCGCCGACGTTGAGCACTTCGGTTGCATCGTTAACGCGGTCGCGGCTGATTTCGCTGGCACGCAGGGTACCTTCGACGTTTTCAGCCAGCTCCACGGTGGCCGCTTTCGCGTCTACCGCAGTTACCTTGCCCTTAACAATTGCGCCCTTGTCGTTAGCAGCAACATACTGAGCAAACGGATCGTCTGTCAACTGCTTGATACCCAAGGAAATTCTTTCGCGCTCTGCGTCGATGGACAGAACCACGGTTTCCAGCTCGTCACCCTTGTTGAAGTTACGCACGGCATCTTCGCCCTGCTCTTCCCAAGAGATGTCGGACAGGTGCACCAGACCGTCGATACCGCCTTCCAGACCGATGAAGATACCGAAGTCAGTGATGGACTTGATCTTGCCGGAAATACGCTCGCCTTTCTGGTATTTCTGCTCGAAGGCATCCCACGGGTTGGACTGACACTGCTTGATACCCAGGGAGATACGACGACGATCTTCGTCGATGTCCAGGATCATCACTTCCACTTCGTCGCCGATCTCTACAACCTTGGACGGGTGGATGTTCTTGTTGGTCCAATCCATTTCGGAAACGTGAACCAGACCCTCTACACCTTCTTCGATCTCGGCGAAACAGCCGTAATCGGTCAGGTTGGTTACCTTGGCTTTCACCTTGGCACCTTCCGGGTACTTGCCCACGATGTCGTGCCACGGATCTTCGCCCAGCTGCTTCAGACCCAGGGAAACACGCATCTTCTCGCGGTCGAACTTCAGTACCTTGACGTCGATTTCCTGGCCAACTTCCACGATTTCGCTCGGATGCTTGATACGCTTCCAGGCCATATCGGTGATGTGCAGCAGGCCGTCGATGCCGCCCAGGTCTACGAACGCACCGTAGTCGGTCAGGTTCTTCACGATACCCTTGACTTCCATGCCTTCCTGCAGGGATTCGAGCAGCTGCTCACGCTCTGCGCTGTGCTCGGCTTCCATCACCGCACGACGGGAAACCACAACGTTGTTGCGCTTCGGATCCAGCTTGATGACCTTGAAGTCCAGCTCTTTGCCTTCCAGGTGAGCAACGTCGCGCACCGGACGGATGTCTACCAGAGAGCCCGGCAGGAACGCACGGATCGGGCCGATATCGACGGTGAAACCGCCTTTTACCTTGCCAGAGATCTGACCTTTTACGATCTCGTCTTCGTCGAAAGCTTTTTCCAGCTCGCCCCACACTTCGGCGCGCTTGGCTTTTTCACGGGACAGGCGGGTGAAGCCCATGCCATCGTCGATGGCGTCTACGGCTACGTCGACTTCATCGCCTTCAGCGATTTCCAGTTCGCCTGCCTCGTTAACGAATTCGTCACGGGCAATAATGCCTTCGGATTTCAGGCCCGCGTTAACAGTTACCCAATCGCTGTCGATGGATACCACGGTGCCTTTAATGATGGAGCCACGAGCAACGTCGAGGTCCTTGAGGCTTTCTTCAAAAAGATCAGCAAAAGATTCAGTCATGTGTCTCTCGGTTTAATTCACATGCCAACCAGCAGACATGGGTTATGGATAATTGGACCCGCCCTCCCCAGCTGGCTTACTTTGTGAGGGAGTGACAGATCAGCCGCTTTACACGGAATCGCAATTACCCCGCGGCAGGGACTGCCGAAGGGTGTCGATAGGTGCTCACTGCGGGTCAGGCCAACTGGCGAGCCGCAGCCTCGTCGAGAATCCGGTTAACCACGTCATCAACCGAAAGCGTTGTGGAATCAATCACCACGGCATCGTCTGCCGGGCGCAATGGCGCCACCTCACGGTTCATGTCACGGTCATCCCGGGTGCGGATGTCCTCAACAAGGGTCGCGAGGGTAGCACCAAAGCCCTTCTCCTTCAACTGCTCAAAGCGCCGTCTGGCGCGCTCTTCAGCGCTGGCTGTGAGGTAGATCTTGAGAGGGGCGGAGGTAAACACCACGGTGCCCATATCGCGGCCGTCAGCCACCAGCCCGGGAGACTCGGCAAAGGCCCGCTGACGGGCCAGCAGTGCATCGCGAACCGGCTGCAGCACCGCAACCTGGCTGGCCAGCTCGCCAACGCTTTCCTGACGAATGATGTTGGAGACATCTTCACCGGCCAGAATCACGGCCGTGTCGCCCTGTTGCTCCACGAAACGCACCGGCAGGGCCTTGGCCATGTCGACCAGGCGGGGCTCGTCATCCAACGCAACCCCTTGATTTCTCGCATGATAACCCAGCACACGGTACAGCGCCCCGGAATCCAGCAAATGCCAGCCCATGCGTGCAGCCACTAGCCTGGCCACGGTGCCTTTGCCGGAAGACACCGGCCCGTCGATGGTCAATACTGCCGCCTGGCTCATTTCACCTCCAGATTCAGGCCGGCATGACCGGCCAGCTGGGCAAAACCCGGGAAGCTGGTGGCCACATTGGCGCAATCATGGATGGTGATAGGGCCATTGGCACGCAGGGCTGCCATGGCAAAGCTCATGGCGATGCGGTGATCGCCGTGGGATTGCACTTCCCCACCACCGAACGCCCCGCCCGTAATGCGGATACCGTCGTCAAACACCTCATGGTCCACACCCAGCGCGGCCAGGCCGTCGGCCATCACCTGAATGCGGTCGGATTCCTTCACGCGCAGCTCTTCAGCGCCGTGCAGGATGGTGTCTCCCTCGGCGCAGGCGGCAGCAATAAAGATGGCCGGAAATTCATCAATGGCCAGCGGTACCAGCGCCTCCGGAATCACGATACCTTTCAACGGCGCGGATTTGACCACGATATCGGCCACCGGCTCACCACCGGCATCCCGCTGGTTTTCCAGGCGAATATCGGCCCCCATCAGCTTGAGAATGTCGATCACGCCGGTCCGGGTGGGGTTAATGCCCACGTGCGGCAGGGTCACGTCACTGCCTTCGGCAATGGATGCGCCGACCAGGAAGAACGCGGCGGAGGAAATATCCGCTGGCACTTCCAGTTTGCAGGCCGTCAGCTTGCCACCGCCGTTGAGCGCGCTGGTGGCGCCATCGCGACGCACCGCATAGCCAAAACCACCCAGCATGCGCTCGGTGTGGTCCCGCGTCGGCGCCGGCTCGGTCACCGAGGTTTCGCCTTCGGCATACAGGCCGCCCAGCAGTACCGCGGATTTCACCTGGGCAGAAGCCATGGGCAGGTCATAGTGAATCGCCTTGAGCGGCTGGCCACCGCGGATACGCACCGGCGGGCGACCTTCGTTGCCGGTGGTGATTTGGGCACCCATTTCCCGCAAGGGTTTGGCCACCCGTTCCATGGGACGCTTGGACAGGGAGGCATCCCCGGTCAGCTCCACATCGAAAGCCTGCCCCGCCAGCAAGCCGGTAAGCAGACGCATGGAGGTACCGGAGTTACCCATGTAGAGGGGTTTTTCCGGCGCTTTGAGGCCGTTTAGCCCCACCCCATGGATGGTCACCTGCCCATTCGTGGGGCCTTCAATCACCACGCCCATATCGCGGAACGCCTGCAGGGTCGCCAAGGCGTCTTCGCCTTCCAGGAAGCCTTCGACTTCCGTTACCCCATCTGCGAGGGAGCCCAGCATGATGGAACGGTGGGACATGGATTTGTCACCCGGCACGCGGATGCGGCCATTGAGCTTGCCACCCGGGGTCATCAGGTAGGTCGGGTTGGCCTTGCTTGAATCTGTCATGATGCTGTCTTCACCTAATTGGGCGCGGGTGTAGGACGTGCGCCCGTTCATGGCCATAAAGTGTGCCCGGGCCGAATTGGCACGGGTCATGATGCCCATCAGGGCATCGGAATCCCCTTTTTCCACGGCGTCGCGGAAGCGGTCGATACCGTCGCTGAACAGGCCCAGAGCCTGCAATAACGCTGCCTTGTTCTCGCGAAAGATGTCGTGCCACATCACCGGGTCGGAGCTGGCAATGCGGGTGAAGTCGCGAAAACCGCCGGCAGCATAGCGGAAAATCTCGTTGGAATCCCCCTGCCGGGCCAGGGTATCCACCAGCGAAAACGCAAGAAGATGCGGCAAATGGCTGGTTTCTGCCAGCACCTGGTCGTGATACTGCGGCGACATCTGCAGCACTTCGGCGCCCATGGCGGTCCAGATAGCGCGGACTTTCGCCGTGGCGGCCGGATCGGTGTCGTCCGTGGGCGTGAGGATGACCCGGTGATCCCGGTACAGCGTGGCGTCGGCCGCGCTGACACCGCTCTTTTCCTTGCCTGCGATGGGATGGCCGGGTACGAAGCGCGAGTAGTGCTCCCCCAGCGCCTGCCGGGCAGCGCTGATCACGTTACCCTTCACACTGCCGCCATCGGTGACAATCGCGGTACGGGACAGCCCGGGCTTGAGCGCCGCCAGCACCTTGCCCATGGCAGACACGGGGGTGGAGACAAAGACCAGATCCGCGCCTTTTACGGCTTCGGCCAGATCCTGGCTGCCGTCATCGACCACCCCCAGGGCAATGCCCTGCTCCAGGGTACGCGCCGAGCGGGAACCCGCCACGATGGAACGTGCCAAGCCATTTTCGCGGGCAGCGGCGGCGAAGGAGCCACCGATCAGGCCGAGGCCGATGATGGCGATGCGATTGAAGAGTGGCTCAGACATCACTGCTCTCCGTAGGAGCGTCGCTGGCGGCGCGATT
>NZ_AQOQ01000044.1:0-21573 GCF_002888555.1 Alcanivorax sp. MD8A
TGCAAGGAGTTATTCAGAGGCTCCCTAAAAAGGATCCGGGGGGCACATGTTGCTTGACCCGCCTATACCGGCGCTGTCTAAATAGCGCCCATCGCAAGCCTTAGATCGGATGTTGAGTACCTGAGAATGGGAAAATCGCTAGTCATTGTGGAGTCGCCTGCCAAGGCCAAGACCATTAATCGTTACCTGGGCGATGACTTCATCGTGAAGTCCAGTGTGGGGCACGTGAGGGATTTGCCGGTTAGCGGTGGCTCCAAAAAGAGTACCCCTCAGGAACGCGCCAAAGAGGCTGCCTACACACGCTCGTTGCCCAAGGACGAACGCGAAGCCTATAAAAAGAAGAAGGCCAAGGCGCAGCTGGTCAACCGCATGGGTATCGATCCGGAAAAAGGCTGGGATGCCCATTACGAGATCCTGCCCGGCAAAGACAAAGTGGTCGATGAGCTCAAGCGTCTGGCGGCCAAGGCTGACCGTATCTATCTGGCAACGGATTTGGACCGCGAAGGGGAGGCCATTGCCTGGCACCTGCGGGAAGTGATCGGTGGCGACGACAGCCGTTTTGACCGGGTGGTATTCAACGAGATTACCAAGAAAGCCATTCAGGCGGCGTTTGAGGAGCCCGGCAAGCTCGATTTGCACCGCGTCGAGGCCCAGCAGGCTCGCCGTTTCCTGGACCGGGTCGTCGGCTTCATGATTTCCCCGTTGTTGTGGGAAAAAATTGCCCGCGGCCTGTCTGCCGGCCGGGTTCAGTCTGTGGCAGTGGAGCTGGTGGTTGAGCGTGAGCGGGAAATTCGCGCTTTTATCCCGGAAGAGTTCTGGGAGATGTACAGCGATACCCATACCGGTGATGGCGAAGCCCTGCGCCTGCAGGTAGCCAAGCACCAGGGGGAGAATTTCCGTCCCAATAATGGTGACGATGCGCATGCCCATCGCCAGGCCCTGGCGGAGGCGGGCAAGCTGACGATTACTCAGCGTGAGCAACGTCCCACCAAGTCCCGGCCTTCTGCGCCGTTCATCACCTCGACCCTGCAACAGGCCGCCAGCACTCGCCTTAACTTCGGCGTGAAGAAGACCATGATGCTGGCTCAGCGGCTCTACGAAGCGGGCCACATTACCTATATGCGTACCGACTCTACCAACCTGAGTGCAGATGCCGTTACGGCCTGCCGTGAGTGGATCGGTGAAAACCTGGGTGACAAGTACCTGCCGGAAAAACCGCTGTCCTATTCCAGCAAGGAAGGCGCCCAGGAAGCCCACGAAGCTATCCGTCCTTCCGATGTGAACCGTCGCTCCGAGCACCTCAAGGATATGGAGCGTGACGCACAGCGCCTTTACGAGCTGATTCGCCGCCAGTTCATCGCCTGCCAGATGCCCCCGGCGGAATATCTGAGCACCACCCTGACCGCAACCGCCAAGGGTTACGAGCTGAAGGCCAAGGGGCGGATCATGAAATTCGACGGCTGGACCCGTATCCAGCCGCCGGCTTCCCGCAAGGGCCAGGAAGATACCCTGCTGCCGGATGTGGGTGAGGGCGATACCCTGGCCATTGATAGCGTTGAGGCCGAGCAGCATTTCACCAAGCCGCCGGCACGCTTTACCGAAGCGAGCCTGGTGAAAGAGCTGGAGAAGCGCGGGATTGGTCGTCCGTCTACCTATGCGGCGATCATCTCCACGATTCAGGATCGTGGCTATGTGCGTCAGGACAACCGCCGTTTCTATGCCGAGAAAATGGGTGACATCGTTACTGACCGTCTGGTGGAAAACTTCCCCAACCTGATGGATTACGGTTTCACCGCTGGTATGGAAGAGATCCTTGACGAGATCGCCGACGGTGGCCGTCACTGGAAAGACGTTCTCGACGAGTTTTACCGGGATTTTGTCGCCAAACTCGAATCCGCCCAGGGCGAAGGGTCCGGCAAGCAGGCAGTAGGCGGTATGCGTGCCAACCTGCCGACTGATACCGATATCGATTGCCCCACCTGTGGCCGGCCCATGCAGATTCGCACCGGTTCCACCGGGGTGTTCCTGGGATGCTCAGGCTATAGCCTGCCGCCCAAGGAGCGTTGCACGGCTACGCTGAACCTGCTGCCTGGTGAAGAAGCAGTGGCCGTGAATGCCGATGACGAAGAGGCGGAAGCCAAGGAGCTGCGTAACAAGAAGCGTTGCCCCAAATGCAGCACCGCCATGGAAAACTACTTGATCGACGAAAAGCGCAAGCTGCATGTCTGCGGTAATAACCCGGACTGTGATGGCTATGTTGTCGAGCAGGGTGAATTCCGTATCAAGGGCTACGATGGTCCGACACTGGAATGTGAAAAGTGCAGCAGCGAGATGCAGCTGCGCACCGGGCGGTTTGGCAAGTTCTTCAAGTGCACCAACGACGATTGCGGTAATACCCGCAAGCTGCTCAAGAATGGTGAGCCGGCACCGCCACGGGCGGACCCGATCCCCATGCCGCATCTTCAGTGCGAGAAGTATGAAGATGATCATTACCTGCTGCGTGATGGTGCGTCCGGATTGTTCCTGGCGGCCAGCAAGTTCCCGAAAAACCGTGAAACCCGGCCGCCGCTGATTGCAGAAATCCAGAGCGTGGCGGAACAGCTGGATCCCAAGCACAAGTATCTGGCTGAGGCCCCTGCGAAAGACCCTGACGGCAACCCCGGGGTGCTGCGCTATAGCCGCAAGGCGAAAGAGCAGTATGTCATGAGCGAGATCGACGGGAAGGCGACCGGTTGGATGGCCTTCTACCGTGACGGCAAGTGGGTAGAAGAGCAGACCAAGAAGAAAGCCCCTGCCAAGAAAAAAGCGGCAGCGAAGAAGAAGGCCCCGGCCAGGAAAAAGGCCGCCGCCAAGAAGTAAAGACACAAGCTACAAGCTGCAAGCTACAACGCGAGGCTCGCGTTTCTTATCTTGAATGCACTGTGCTACGCGCTGCGACAAGGTGGAAACGCGGGCACGGTTTATCCCCCCTGCGATAGCCTTTCCCGCGCCTTGCAGCTTGAGGCTTGTAGCTTGCAGCTTCTTTCAAGGATTTTGTTATGTCCCGAATGGTTCGTGATAATGCTGTCAGTGGCCTGCGAGAGCGGGTTTACTTTGCCCAGGCCATGCTCCGCCAGCTGACCGGTGAGCAGGCCGAGGCAGTGCCCACCGTGCGTTTGGCGCTACGTGGTGCAGTGGTATTCCATGTGTATTCTTCTCTGGTGGGGCTGCTGCGGCAGTCCGCCAAGACCTACCAGGTGCCCGGTGCGGATACCCTGTTCAGCCTGGGTGCCCTTGAGCAGGCATTCGCGTCAGCGGGGGTAGAGGCTCCGGAACTGGCCGTCATTGCCCAGGCTCGCAGGGACCGGGGCGATTTGGTGGCCTGGCTGGATGGCGAGATGCAAACGGCCATGGGCGCATCGGGGCTGGCTCGTCGGCCAACGCCTCCCAGCGAGGCCAATGCGCTTAGCCTGATGGCCGAAGATAGCTACGCGCCTCTGGCGGAGGGTGACCTGGAGCGGCTGGCACAGGCCATCACCCGCGTCAGTGAGCTGCTGGAACACTGTGTGGGGTATCTGGAGGAGTGGTAACGCGGCTCAACCGAAAGCGCCCTTGCCTGTGTGACGGGATGCATGTGTTGGGCGTTTCGGCCTGATTTTGCCGCCGCTGATCCCGGCGGGGGATTGAATCTCTCCCTTTTGCCACCAATGCTTGCAAGGCAGACACCATTGTCTGCCCCCTCAAGCAGGGCCATGGCCCTTCGTGATCCGGAGGTGCGCATGCCCAGCCCAACCCTGTTTTCCTGGTTTTCCCTTGTTCTGTCGGTGGTCGTTGCCAGCCTGTGGCCTGTGCAGGTGGCTCAGGCTGCAGGTGTTGCGCCAGGACAGCATCAGGCCGAGGTGCAAGAGGACTGCGTGGTGTTGCTCCATGGGTTGCGTCGTTCAGCCTGGGCCATGTCGCGCATCGAAGACTCCCTGCGCGGTGCCGGCTATCAGGTCTACAACCGGGATTACCCTTCCACCCAAGCCACGGTGGAGGCGCTGGCCGCGTCGGAAATCCGCCAGGGGCTGGACTGGTGCCAGGCCAACGCCCGCGGCCAAGTGCACTTTGTGACTCACTCCATGGGCGGCATTCTGGTGCGCGCCTATTTGCAGGATAATCAGATCGAGCAGCTCGGGCGTATTGTCATGCTGTCGCCGCCCAACCACGGCAGCGAAGTGGTGGATCGCATGCAGGACTGGTGGCTGTTTGAAAAGCTCACCGGCCCTGCTGGCCAGCAACTGGGCACGGGGGCGGATGGTGTTACGGCAAGCCTGGCACCGATTCCCGGTGAAATCGGTATCATCATGGGCAATCGCACTGTGGACCCGTGGCTGTCATGGATGATCCCGGGCCGCGATGACGGCAAGGTTTCACTGGACAGTGCCAGGCTCGCCGAAATGAAAGACTTTATTGTCATGCCCGCCAGTCATGCCTTCATCATGCGTAAAAAGAAGGTCATCCAGCAGATTGTCACGTTCCTGCAGCAGGGCAAGTTTCAGGTGGCCTCCGCCGGCGCTTGAGTGACCTCTTGCCACTGTACTGCGGACGAAGAGGTAAATCTGGTTCAGATTTTGGCCCTTTCGGCATCGCTGTTTCCTGAGAACTCGCTATCATGTGGTAAACACCGTGTTGCCCGCCGGGCGCACCACCACGAATAAGCTGTAATGAGGACTTCATGAAATCTCGTCTGCTGATTGCGGGTCTGGCTCTGGCCATGGCTGCGCCCCTTGCCAACGCCCAGACACCGGAAGAAAAAGGGCTGGAAATCGCCCGCGAAGCGGATCGTCGCGGCGAGGGCTTTGGTGACTTCCAGGCCGACATGAAGATGGTATTGATCACCAAGCGGGGTGACCGTGCCGAGCGTGAGCTGCGGGTAAAAACCCTGGAAGGCAAAGGAGAAGGCGAGGGTGACAAGAGCCTGACGATCTTCGATACCCCCCGCGATGTCCGTGGCACGGCCATGCTCACCTTCAGCTACAAGAACAAGGACGATGACCAGTGGTTGTATCTGCCCGCCTTGCGCCGGGTGAAGACCATCGCGTCGCGGAACAAGTCCGGCCCCTTCATGGGCAGTGAATTCAGCTTCGAGGACATGCGTGGCCAGGAGGTCGAGAAGTACACCTACAAATACCTGCGCGATGAAGCCTGTGGCGAGCTGACCTGCTTTGTGATGGAGCGCTACCCCACGGATGAGCACTCCGGCTACACCAAGATGGTGGTCTGGCTGGACCAGCAGGAATACCGCACTTGGAAAGTGGATTACTACGACCGCCGCGACAGCCTGCTGAAAACCCTGGAATCCAGCGATTTCACCCAGTACAAGGACAAGTTCTGGCAACCGGCCAAGATGTCCATGGTTAACCACCAGACCGGCAAGGCCACTGACCTGTTCTGGAGTAACTACCAGTACGACACCGGCCTCACGGAAGCGGACTTCAACCAGAACAGCCTGAAACGCGCGCGTTGATATCATGAATAAATGGTTTGTGACGGCACCGCTGCTGGCGGTGCCGCTTCTGGCCCCTGCGTGGGAGTTTCGTGGCGAGGTCGCGCTGGAAGGGCGTTACTTCACTCAGGACTCTCCCTACCCGCAAGCCGACTACGACACCAACAGTTCGGCCTACCTGAAACCGGAAATTCTCCACGAGTGGAACGACCGGGACGATCTGTTCACCTTCATTCCTTACGCCCGTGTCGATGAAAACGACAGCGAACGGACCCACTGGGATATCCGCGAGTTGTCCTGGATTCATGTGGGTAACGGTTGGGAATCGCGGGTCGGTATCCGCAAGGTGTTCTGGGGGGTGACCGAAGGGCGCCACCTGGTGGACATCATCAACCAGACCGACCAGGTGGATCAGGTAGATGGCGAGGAAAAACTCGGCCAGCCCATGATCAACCTGTCACTGGTGCGCGACTGGGGCATTGTGGATCTGTTCGTGTTGCCCGGTTTCCGCGAGCGTACCTACGCCGGAGAAGAAGGCCGGCCTCGTACGCCGTTGCCGGTGTCTGATGACGCCGTTTACGAATCCTCCCAGGAGGAGGGCCGGGTGGACTTTGCCATTCGATACCAGCAGTACTTCGATAACGGGATCGAGTTTGCCCTGTCGCATTTTTCCGGCACCAGCCGCGATCCCTTGTTGATTCCCCAGAACCTGACCATGGCGGAGCTGCAGGCGTTACTGGCCACCGGGCAATTGCCTGCCGGCAGTAATCCGGAATTCACCCCGGTGTATAACGTCATCGACCAGACCGGTCTTGAGCTGCAATACCTGCAGAACGGCTGGTTGTGGAAACTGGAAGCCATCAGCCGTTCCGGGCAGGGCGATCGTTTCTACGCGCTGGATGGTGGCTTTGAGTATACCCAGGTGGGGTTGTTCGGCTCGGCGGCCGATCTGGGCTGGATCGTGGAATATATCTGGGAAGACCGTGAAGACAGCCTGGCGTCTCCCATGGCCAGCGATGTGCTGCTGGGGACACGCTTCACCTTCAACGATGTGGCGTCTACCGAAATTCTGGCGGGCGTGATTTACGATACCGACAATGAAGAAAAGGCCTTCAGCCTGGAATCCAGCCGCCGCTTTGGCAATAACCTGAAAGCCACCCTGGAAGCCCGTTTCTACACTGATGCGGAAGACCCCCGCAGCCCTTCAGCGCTGTACCGGGATATCCTGCGCAACGTCAACACCAACCCTGGGCTCGGCCCGATCAGTCGATCGGACTTTGTGCAGGCAGAGCTGGTGTATTACTTCTGAGGGCGGCGTCCCTTGACCAGGCATGCCGCCAAACGTATGTTTGAAACGTATGTTTTGAACGATGCTCAGGGGCGAAGCTATGGCACAGGCAGGAACGGTTGACCGAATCCTGGATACGGCAGAAGTGCTGTTTGCCCAGAAAGGGTTTGCGGAAACCAGCCTGCGTGCCATTACCAGCAAGGCAGGTGTGAATCTGGCTGCGGTGAACTACCACTTTGGCTCCAAGGAATCGCTGGTACAGGCCGTGTTTGAACGCTTCCTGACGCCATTTTGTGCTGCGCTGGACGCCAAGCTGGATGAGATGGAGGCTAGTGGTGTAGCGGATACCCCGGAGAACATTCTCGGCATCATGTCGCGTTTGGTGCTGGGGTCTCACCCGGAAGATCCTCAGCGCGCTGCGATCTTCTTCCGCTTGTCCGGGCAGGCCTACAGTCAGCCCCAGGGGCACTTGCGCGAATATTTGCACCAACAGTACGGCGCAGTATTTCGTCGCCTGCAAGACCACATGCAGCGTGCGGTTCCAGATGTGCCGCCCCGGGAGTTGTTCTGGCGGGTCCAGTTCAGTCTGGGGGCGACGATCTTTACCCTTTCGGGCCTTGAATCACTGAAGGATATCAGTCGCAACGACTTCAACATGGATGTGACTGAGGCGGATATTACCCAACGCTTGTTGCCATTTCTCGTTGGCGGTATCAAGGCGCCGGTACCCGCAGTTTAGCTCGCCTGCTCTCATTATTGAAAATCCGGCTCCATCAGGCATAGTCATAAGAAAACAACGAGGACGTTGATTATGGCGCTTGATTACGCATTGCTGGATGTATTCGCGGGGGCTCCGTTTCAGGGCACCCAAATCCCCGTCGTGATGCTGACGGGAAAGAGCATGGATGCACAGGGGAAGACCGCGATCGCCAGCGAATTCCAGCAGACCGAAACCGTGTTTATCGAGCCGGACAATGCCGCCTCTCCGGTAAGTGTTTTCACCCCCCGAGGGCAGCAGCTATTTGGCGCGCATACTATTTTGGCTGCCTCTTATGTGGCGTATGAAATGGGGTTGGCCGATGATAAGGGGACGTTTTCGTCATACCTGCTGAAGCAAAATGACCAGCAGATAGAAAGCTTTATTGACAAGACGGATAACGGGCCCGGAGCCATTCAGTTTGCCCGTGTCCTCAGCCCATCCATCGACCGTTATACCCCGGAAATTCCTCGGTTGGCAGCCGCTCTTAATATCGACGATAAGCATATCGCCTTTAGTAAGTACAAACCTATGGTGGTGAGCGTGGATAAGCCGACGCTGATCATACCGTTTACCAAGCCCGAGCATGTGCTGGCTGCCAGCCTGAATGCAGAGCACTGGGCGGGGCTGGCCGGAAATATCTATACCTCGGAAGTTTTCTTGTTTGCACCGGGAAGCATCACGGGTGAGTCTGATTTCCATGGGCGGATAATCAGCCCGGACCTGCCTCGGGATGTATTTCCTCCCATCGGTAATGTCATGCCTGAGTTTATCGCTTATCTGGCTGAGCAGAAGGAAACCGTGCCAGGCACGCACACCTTGTCTGTGGACCGTGGCAGCCCCGACACCCGGAAGAGCCTGCTGCGAGTGGAGTTCGATAAGCACCCTGGCAAGCAGTTGCGATGCCGCATCGGGGGTAATGTGGTGAAAATGGGAACAGGCTCACTGCTGGTATCCTGAAAGCCTCTGTCGTCTACCCGTTGGCGCGATACCGGGGCAATTCAGCGCCTTGCCAGGCATACCGGTAACGAGCCAACAGGCTGGCGCTGGTCTATTCGTTACAGGCACCTACCCACTTTGCTTCACTGTGAGTCTTCATGCTGTGGTGATTGCCTTTGACGGTGATGTCTGTGCTGTAGTGCTTGCTGTTATGCATCACCATTTTGCCGGTAATTCGGGTTTTGGCATTGCTGCCAGGCATTGTGCATTCTGCTTCCCATTCCAGCCCGTTATCAGTTGTTCTGATATCCCCAGTATCACAATTGTCTTCTTTCCAGCTTTCACGCATGGCGTCTTCCGGGTTGGCGGCTTCTTCAGCGGTCACGCAGTCCTGTTGGACCTGGGTACGCATGTTTTCGGGCATACCGGGAGCATTCATCTCCACAGTGATGGCCCATTTGCCAGGGGTCAGTTCAATGGCGTGGCTGAACGGGGACAACAGTCCGAGGGAAAGAATCAACGGCAACGCGGTTTTCATAATGCATCCTTTCAACGGGTTGGACCGGGCCTCCGTTAGCCCGGTCGTTTACTGAGCGGAAACTCACACAGGTCGGCGATCAGACAGTCCCCGCATTTGGGTTTACGTGCCATGCACACATAGCGACCGTGCAGAATCAGCCAGTGGTGAGCATCGCGCAGAAACTCGTCCGGCACCAGTCGAAGCAGCCGTTTTTCGACCTCCAGCACATTTTTGCCAGGGGCAATGCGGGTGCGGTTTGAGACCCGGAAGATGTGGGTGTCCACAGCCATGGTCGGCATGCCATAGGCGGTATTGAGTACCACGTTGGCGGTTTTTCGACCGACGCCAGGCAGGGCTTCCAGTTCTTCGCGGGTACGGGGCACCTGGCTGTCATGCTGCTCAATCAAAATCTTGCACAGCTGGATCACGTTCTCGGCCTTGGAGTTAAACAGGCCGATGGTCTTGATGTACTCTTTAAGGCCGTCGAGGCCCAGCGCATAAATGGCTTCGGGGGTGTTGGCCACCGGGTAGAGTCTGGCGGTGGCCTTGTTGACACCCACATCGGTGGCCTGGGCAGATAGCACCACGGCAACCAGCAGCTCGAAGTCGGAGCTGTACTCCAGTTCGGTGGTGGGGTTGGGGTTCTGATCCCGTAATCGGGTAAAAATTTCAGTCCGTTTCTCGCGATTCATGGCCGTATCCTGATTTCGCGGGCAGTATAGCGGATCCATTCCGTTGTGTGGTGCCTGGCCCCCGCGTTCTATCGGGCCGGATAAGGAGTTTAGATGCAGTTTTCTGCCATGGAGTCGCTGATGGTCGCCCTGCTGGTGCTGGGGGCGGGTCAGTGGATCGTGCACAAGGTCGGGATTCTCTCCCGACTGAATATGCCTGAACCGGTGGTAGGGGGACTGCTGGCCACCCTGATCGTGACCGGTCTGCAACTGGCTGGGATTAACCTCACTTTCGATGAAAGCTTCAAAACCCCGGCCATGCTTTTCTTCTTCGGGGCGGTGGGGCTGGCGGCCGATTTCCGTCTGCTCAAGCAGGGCGGCTGGGCCATGCTGATCTTCGCCATTCTGGTGATCGTGCTGGTGGCCCTGCAAGATCTGGTTGGTGTGACCATGGCCACCGTGATGGGGCTGGAGCCGTATTACGGCCTGATCGGCGGGTCAGTGACCATGACGGGCGGGCACGGTACCGGTGCTGCCTGGGCAGAAGTGTTCCAGCGTGACTTCGGGCTCACCGGGGTGTCAGAACTGGCGGCGGCTTCGGCCACTTTCGGGCTGGTGTTTGGTGCCTTGCTGGGCGGGCCTCTTGCGATGTTTCTGATACGCCGTTATCGGTTGTCCGCTCCAGCCCATGGTGCCGGGGAGGGCGATGAACGCTATGACCAGGCCGAGAAAGCACGCCCCATTGCGGCAGCCAGTGTGATCCGCATTCTCATGCTGCTCTCTGTCGGGGTGGTGGTCGGTTCCGTGGCGGCTGAGCAGTTTGCGGAGGTCTTTCGCCTGCCCACCTTTGTCTGGGTGTTGTTTGTCTGCATCTTGCTGGGCAATACCGCACGGCGTTTGTGGCACGTGAACGATGCCACCATCGACATGGTCGGTAATACTGCCCTGGGTATTTTCCTGGCCATTACCCTGATGAGTTTGCAGTTGCTGCAGCTGGTGGATCTGGCCTTGCCCATGCTCGCCATGTTGCTGGTGCAGGTGATGCTTGCGCTGAGTTTTATTACCTTTGTGACCTTCCGGTTGATGGGCCGCAATTATGACTCTGCAGTACTGTGTGCCGGGCATTGCGGTTTTGCCATGGGCGCGACGCCAACGGCGGTGGCCAATATTCAGGCGGTGACACAGCACCATGGTCCGTCGCCGCTTGCGTTTATCATTGTGCCGGTGGTGGGGGGGTTTATAGTCGATATTGCCAACGCCACCATCATTCAGACCTTTGTCAGCGTGTTGTCAGGTTAACGATGGACATCATCATCAATCTCAGCGGGCAGTGGCTGGAGCTGCGAGGCCCGCAGCCTGTCCGTTACCCGGTTTCCACGGCCCGCAATGGTGCCGGCCAGGTCATGGGCAGTGAAGCGACCCCGCTGGGACGCCACCTGGTACGGGCACGTTTTGGTGCCGGTTTGCCGCAAGGCGCCGTGCTGACTGGCCGCAAGTTTTCGGGTGAAACTCATGGCCCAGCCTTGTCTGCGGCGCATCCTGACCGCGACTGGGTGCTCAGCCGTATTCTCTGGCTGGGTGGGATGGAGCCAGAGCACAATCAGGGCGGTAACGTGGATAGTTTTCGGCGCTTTATTTATATTCACGGCACACCGGACTCCGAGCCTATGGGAGTGCCGGCGTCCCACGGCTGCATCCGTATGCGCAACGCGGATGTGGTGCAGCTTTTCGATCAGGTGCCGGTGGGTACCGCCGTGACTATCACGGAATAACAGTGACCAATCAGGGTTGTCATGTCTGACACGGTTTCCCCGCTTTTAATGCTCGACCTGGAAGGCCTGTCGGTCTCCCCGGTGGAGAAAGACATGCTGGCTCATCCTGGAGCCGGTGGTTTGATTCTATTTACCCGCAATTATCAGGACCGGCAGCAACTGGCTGAGCTGGTGCGCCAGATTCGCGAGATCCGCCCAGACATGCTGATCGCTGTCGATCAGGAAGGGGGCAGGGTGCAGCGTTTTCGGGAAGGCTTTGTGCGCTTGCCTCCCATGGCCGCACTGGGGCGGGGTTACGCGTCCGGGCCTGAGCAGGCGCAGCAGGATGCCCGACTTGTCGGCGAGCTGATGGCGTCCGAATTGACCGAGCTGGATATCGATATCAGTTTTGCGCCGGTGCTGGATCTGGATTATGGCGCCAGCACGGTGATCGGCGATCGCAGTTTTCATGGTGATCCGCAGGCGATGATAGCGCTGGCCGGGGCGTTTATCGATGGCATGAATGCTGCCGGTATGGCCGCGACCGGAAAGCACTTCCCTGGTCATGGCCATGTGGTAGCAGATTCCCATCTGGAGTTGCCGGTAGACCCGCGCCCCATGGATGAGATTGAGCAAGCGGACCTGCGTCCGTTTGCGGCACTGGCGTCGCGGCTGGATGGCATCATGCCTGCCCATGTGATTTACAGTGCAGTGGAGAACCAGACAGCCGGGTTCTCGCCGTTCTGGTTGCAAACCGTATTGCGCGAACGCCTCGGTTTTCGTGGCGTGATTTTTTCCGATGACTTGTCGATGGCGGGGGCTCATGGGGCGGGCGGTTATGCCCAGCGTGCCGAGGCGGCTCTCAAGGCAGGTTGCGACATGGTGCTGGCCTGCAATTGCCAGTCAGGGGCACAAGAGGTGCTTGGCTATCTGGAAACCGCTGGCCATCAGGGGCAGGTTGCGGTCGGCGGCCTGCGTTGCCGACCACGGCATGCCATGGACACCGGTCGGCGGCAAGCCGCTGAAGCAGTGGCAACACGATTGATTGAGGAGAACACATGAACTGGGACTGGAATCAACTGCTGGTGTGGCCAACGGTTGAGACATCATCGGACATCTGGTTGACCCAGTTGTTTATCGTGGTGCTGTGTACGGTATCAGTGAACTTTATCCTGATGCGCAGCATCGACATTATCGAGCGGCTGATCGTCAAGACCGATACCTTGTGGGATGACGCCTTGCTTGAGGCGGCGCGGATTCCGGTACGGCTGTTCTTCTGGGTGGTGGGGCTCTCAATCAGCGTCGAGCTGATGCAGAGCGTTAGCGAAGAAGAAAACCTGATCTTCGACATGGTGCCAGAGGCGCGTCGTATTGCCTTTATTATCATCATCGCCATGTTCCTGAATCGGTTTATCTCCTATACCCAGAAAAACCTCATCGATCCGGAGCGCATGCGCAAGCCCATGGATCAGTCCACCGCAGCGGCCATTGCCAAGCTACTGCGGGTCTCGGTGATCATTACCGCTGCGCTGATTATTCTGCAGACACTCGGATACAGCATTTCCGGGGTGCTGGCATTTGGCGGTATTGGTGGCATGGCGGTGGCTTTTGCCGCCAAGGACCTGCTGGCCAACTTCTTTGGCGGCATGATGATCTATCTGGACAAGCCGTTCCGTGTCGGCGACTGGGTGCGCTCGCCAGACCGTTCCATTGAAGGCACGGTGGAGAATATCGGCTGGCGTCTGACCCGCATCCGCACCTTTGACCAGCGACCGCTGTATATCCCTAATGCGATGTTTACCTCCATTGTGCTGGAAAACCCGTCCCGCATGCTCAATCGCCGTATCTACGAGAAGATTGGTATCCGTTACGACGACTGGGAAAAAATGCCGGGTATCGTGGAAGCGGTAAAAGCCATGCTGGTCGCCCATGAAGAACTGGACACCGAGGGTCGTACCCTGATTGTCAATTTCGACAGTTATGGGGCGTCACATCTGGAGTTCTTCATCTACACCTTCACCGAAACCACCCAGTGGGTGCGTTACCATGAGATCAAGCAGGACGTGCTCATGAAAATCATGAACATTGTCCACGAGCACGGTGCCGAGTTCGCCTTCCCGACCCGCACCCTGCATCTGATCAGCGACAACGACCATCCGGCCACCGGGCTGGAGGACGACAACGCCGAGGAAACCACACATGTCCAGCGCTAACGACGTACAACAGGAACTGATGCGGGTACGCCGCGAGGCCATCGAGCTGCATTCGTCCGATCAAGTTCAGGAAGCCATCGCCAAACTCGCGTTCGAGGTGACCGAGGCCTACTCCGGCAAGGTGCCGGTGTTTGTGACCATCATGAATGGCGGCATGATTTTCGCGGCCGAGCTGGTCAAGCGCCTGGATTTTCCGCTGGAGATGGATTACCTGCATGCCAGCCGCTATCTGGGGGCCACCTCCGGCGGTGCCGTGGAATGGATCGTCACCCCCAATGCCAGTCTGGCGGGCCGCGATGTGTTGATTGTCGATGACATCCTGGATGTGGGCTCGACCCTGTTGTCGATCATCGAAGCCTGTTACGCCCAGGGCGCGGCGTCGGTGAAGACCTGCGTGCTGGTTGACAAGAAACACGACCGTAAGGCCCGACCGGGTTTGAAAGCCGATTTCACGGCTCTGGAAGCCGAGGATTATTACCTGTTCGGTATGGGCATGGACTACAAGGGTTTCTGGCGTAACGCGCCGGGTATCTACGCAGTGAAGGAGAGCGACAGCTGATGCTGGCATTTATCGGTGGCACCGGCCTGACGCGCATGGATAACCTGCGCATTCTCGACAAACATGCCATTACCACCCGTTTTGGTGAGCCTTCTGCCCCGGTGGTGGAAGGTGAACTGGATGGCCAGCGGGTACTGTTTCTGGCCCGTCATGGCGACCCCCATGTGCTGTTGCCTCACCAGGTGAATTACCGGGCCAACATGGTGGCGCTGAAAGAGGCCGGTGCGACGGCGATTGTGGCGGCCAATGCGGTGGGTGGCATTACCACGCTGGCGCCCACCGGTGCGCTGGTGCTACCGGACCAGATCATTGATTACACCTGGGGCCGCGAGAGCACCCTGTTTGACGATCCGGCTGACCCGCTGGTGCATGTGGACTTCAGCTGGCCGTTTGATACGGCCCTGCGCGATGCCCTGAAAGCCCGCCTTGCCGCCTCTGATCTCAAGTGGAGCGATGGTGGTTGCTATGGTGCCACCCAGGGGCCCCGGCTGGAAACCGCCGCGGAAATCGCCCGTATGGAGCGTGATGGCTGCGATATTGTCGGCATGACCGGCATGCCGGAAGCGGTACTCGCCCGTGAACTGGGCATTCCCTATGCCATGCTGTCGCTGGTGGTCAACCCCGGCGCGGGCAAATCCACCCATGAAATCACCATGGAAGAAATTGAGGCGGTGATTCATGATGGGATGGCGAATGTGTGCCAGTTGCTGGCAGAGTTCGCCCGTCAGTACAGCGCCTGATGTAACCGTTCCCGCCATGGGCAGACCCGGCATGCCAGGGTCTGTTGTCACTTGCAGAAGGAGTCTGCTCTCTTGACCCTGCTGATCATCTTTGCCGCGATTTCCATTGGTTTTTCCTTTCTGTGTTCGGTGCTGGAGGCCGCGCTGCTGTCGATCACTCCGAGTTTTATTGCCGGCCTGCGAGAGTCTCGCCCGGCGCTCTACGAAGCGTTGAGAGGCTTCAAGGACGATATCGACAAACCCCTTTCCGCCATCCTCACCCTCAATACTGTTGCCCATACGGTGGGTGCCACGGGGGTGGGGGCCCAGGTTGCGGTTGTGTTTGGCGAAACCTGGCTGGCGGCGGCCTCAGGGGTGATGACCCTGGCGATCCTGATCCTCTCCGAGATTATTCCCAAGACCATTGGTGCCAAATACTGGCGGACACTGGCCCCCATGTTGCCGCCCATGCTCAAGGTCATCATGGTTTCCCTTGCTCCCTTCGTGTGGCTGTCAAAGCTGATTACCAGCCAGATCGGCGGCAACGAGCATGATGTGGATGTGCGGGCAGAAATTCGTGCTCTTGCGGCCATGGGTAAGGATCAGGAGGCCTTGCAGGAAGACGAGTACAAGGTCATCAAGAATATTCTCCGGCTGCATGATGTGAAGGTGGGTGCGATCATGACACCGCGCACCGTCTGCCGGATTGTCAGCCCGGACATGTCAGTCGCAGATTTCATCGAGAGAGAAAAAGGCCAGCCGTTTTCCCGTTTCCCGGTGATGACGGCCAGTGGCGAAGCCCGTGGCTATATTCACAAGTCCGACTTGCTGGGAGTGGCGCCGGAGCAGACCATGAACGTGCTGGCCCACGAAGTCACCATGGTGAGTACCACGTTAAGCATCGAGGACTTGTTTCATGCCATGCTGACCCAACGTCAACATATGGCCGTGGTCTACGACGACCATGGCACCTGGGTGGGGCTGATCACCCTGGAAGATATTCTGGAAAGCATCCTTGGCCGCGAGATCATGGATGAAACCGACAATGTGGCAGATATGCGTCTCTATGCCCGGCAGCGCTGGAGCCGCAAGCTGAAAAAACATTCCGGGAATTGAGTTTGCTGAAGGAGGCAACATGACACAGATTTACAAGGACAACAGCGAGACCATCGGCAAGACACCGCTGGTGAAAATCAACCGTATTAGCAACGGCAAGGTGCTGGCCAAGCTGGAGTCGCGTAACCCGGCGGGCAGCGTCAAGTGCCGGATCGGTGCCTCCATGATCTGGGATGCGGAAAAGAGCGGCAAACTGAAGCCAGGCATGACTCTGGTGGAACCCACCAGCGGCAATACCGGTATTGCCCTGGCCTACGTGGCCGCTGCTCGTGGTTACGATCTGGTGCTGACCATGCCCGACTCCATGAGTCTGGAGCGTCGCAAGATTCTCAAGGCTCTGGGGGCCAAACTGGTCCTGACTCCCGGCCCGAAAGGCATGCCGGGGGCCATTGCCAGGGCGCAGGAGCTGGTTGAAGAAAACCCTGACACGCACCTGATGCTGCAACAGTTCGAGAACCCGGCCAATCCCGCTATTCACGAACAGACCACGGGCCCGGAAATCTGGGAGGCCACCGGTGGCGATATTGATGTGCTGGTGGCGGGTGTGGGTACCGGCGGGACCATCACTGGCGTGTCCCGTTATATCAAGCAGACCCAGGGCAAGGCCATTACCAGTATCGCTGTGGAGCCGGACTCTTCCACCATGATTACCGCCGGGCTGAACGGTGAAGAGCCCACCCACGGCCCGCACAAGATTCAGGGCATCGGTGCCGGCTTTGTGCCAAAGAATCTGGACCTGAGTGTGGTGGACCGCGCGGAACAAGTGAGCAACGAGGACGCCATGGCCTGGGCCCACAAGCTGATGCAGGAAGAGGGCATCCTTGCCGGTATTTCCTGCGGTGCGGCCATGTGTGTGGCGGACCGTATCAGCCAGCTGCCCGAGTTCAAGGACAAGACCATCGTGGTGATCTTGCCCGATTCCGGGGAGCGCTACCTGACCTCACCGCTGTTCGCTGACATGTTCAGCGAGCAGGAACTCAGCCAATAAACAGGCTTCGGCAAGCCAGCTCTGACCGGCTGGCTTGCCGGACCAGTGTGCGCCGGGGTATAACAGCAGACGATCTGGGAAACGGACATTTTGGTCGTGGCAGACCGTGGGGGAAAGATGAAGCAACTGATCTTGAGTGCAATCATTGCCGGTTTGCTGGCAGGCTGTTATTTCGAGGAAGATGATATCAGCAGCAGTGATCGTCCGGCTGAACCGCAATATGGGCAATCGGAACCACCGTCGTCCCGCTTGTTGCCCGGCGAACAGGTAATGGCAAGCGGTCGTTACCGGAGTCAGGTTCAGATCGCTAACGGAGCCGCTACCGTAAACGACGCCAGCAGCGAGAATTATTCCGCATCAATGGAGGCGTCGGTCATCCGCTAATGTTTTTCCGGGGCTATGCCTTTCTGGTATAGCCCGATCCCGCTATCCTTCGCTCCTTGATTTTGGAGCTTCCATGACTGTTTCCAGTGTCGTTGATGTTGTTGTGATCGGTGCCGGTGCGGCGGGTCTGATGTGTGCCGCTACCGCGGCTTACCAAGGGCATCGCGTGCGGGTGATCGACCATGCCAACAAGGCCGGCAAGAAAATTCTCATGTCCGGCGGCGGTCGCTGTAACTTCACCAACCTGAATACCACGCCGGAACATTTCGTTTCTGCCAATCCCCATTTTTGCAAATCTGCGCTCAAGCGTTACACCCCCTGGCACTTTCTGGAACTGGTGGAACGCCATGGTGTAGAGCACGTGGAGAAGGCGCCGGGGCAATTGTTCTGCGCCGACAGTGCCAAGGCCTTGCTGGCGGTGTTGTTGACGGAGTGTGAGTGGGCCGGGGCGGAGATACAGCTGGATACCGGAATCCGCAGGGTAGTCAGGACAGACTCTGGCTTTGAATTGACCACTACCCGGGAAACGGTGCGCTGCCAGGCACTGGTGGTGGCCTGCGGGGGCTTGTCGATTCCTACCATGGGCGCCAGTGGTTTTGGTTACCAGCTGGCAGAGCAGTTTGGTCTGTCGGTGTTACCCACCCGGGCCGGTCTGGTGCCGTTTACGCTGCCTCCCGAGCACAAGGCCTGGTTGTCTCAGTTATCAGGGATCAGCACGGATGTGGTGGCCGAGGCGGGAAAGGCACGTTTCGCTGAGCCGATGTTGATTACCCATCGGGGGCTGTCCGGGCCGGCCATGTTGCAGGTGTCCAGCTTCTGGGCGCCGGGCACCGCGGTCACCGTGGACTGGCTTCCACAGTTGGAAGACCCACTTCAGGCCTTGATTCAGGAGCGCAATGCGCACCCCAATCGGGGGCTGGAGCGTTGGTTGCGCCAGTATTTTTCCCAGCGCTTGTCTGCTGCGCTGGTGGAGCAGTTCGGCTGGCAAGGCCACCTTCAGCAATTCAGCAATGACCGTCTTGGCGGAGTGGCCGCAGTGCTCAAGGGCTGGCAGTTCAAGCCATCAGGGACAGAAGGGTACCGTACCGCAGAGGTGACGCTGGGGGGGGTGAATACCGACGGGCTGTCTTCCCGAAACTTTGAAGTCAAAACGGTCCCGGGACTGCACTTCATCGGTGAAGTTCTGGATGTCACCGGTCAGCTGGGCGGATTTAATTTCCAATGGGCCTGGGCCAGTGGCTGGTGTACCGGGATGGCGTTGTAGCCACCATCAGGCCTGGTCAGGAATCGAGGCAAACTGCTGGCGAAAGTTATCGGGTACCGGAATGACTCCATGCCTGGCATGATCAAAAAAAACGAAGCCCTGTTTTGCCAGAACCACCACCTGACCAGACGGTTGCTTGGTCACCCGGAAAATCAGGTCCGCGCCGTACTTGTTGAAATCCATCAGGCCGACTTCAAATTGCAGATCATCCTGGGCAAAACTTTCCGCCTTGTAAGTTGCCACCAGATCCGTCACCACGATGCTTTGTCCCTGACTCTCAAACTGGTCGAAACCAACGTCGCAGAAGAACCGGTAGCGGGCCTCGGAGAGTAACGAGATCATCTGGTCATTCCCCACATGCTTGCCTGTGTTCAGGTCGGTCATGCGAACATTGATGGTGTGGGTGTACAGAAATTGCTCAGGGAGTTCCAGTTGAACTCGTGCCATATCGCGTTCTCCAGAGGCGGTGTGACGGTATGTTACGCTGATGCTGCCGTTTTGTGAAACTCAGTTCCATATTTCATTTTCCGCAAGAGGTTGACCTTCGGTCGGGGCTTTTTACTATGGATCCATAACCTCGAGTGGATGCTGCCGTGCGCAAGAAAAACAAGAACGATCACGATGTGATTGCCCAGATCTACGACACCGCACTGGCCCCTGGTGACTGGGTCGAGCTGTTGGATACCCTGGCAGATTGGGCGGGGCATGGTGAGGTAAATCACGACCCGGAAGAGGGTCGATCTGACGCCGGAGAGACCGGACGGTCGTCGGTGGCCAGCACCCCGGTGGACAATTCGACTGCTCGGCCGGAAGTAGAGCAGCTGATAGGGCATCTGGAAAGAGCGGTGAAGAGTAGTGCCTACATGCATGCCCTGGAAGATCGATGCCAGGTGCTCAACACGCTGTACAATCAGATGCCCTGGCCCATGTTGATGCTCGATGAATGGATGCAGGTGGTGGAATGTAATGCCATTTCCCATCAGGTGCTGGCGGAAGGGGTGGTGCAATTGACCAGCAGCGGCCAGCTGGTGATTCATGATCGCAAATTGCGCCAGGCTCTGGTGCGGGTCAATAAACTGGCGGAGGGCAGGAACACCCAGCTGCTTAGCGCGCCGGAAGAAAATGTCTCCCTGCTGTGTGTGCCAGTGCAGAAATCCGATGCCCCCGGCACCATTTCCCAGGTGCGTACCATCCTCTGGGTGCTGTCCGGGCACAGCATTGTCACCCCTTCGGCGGAGAGGTTGCAGTCCCTGTTTGCCATTTCTCCGGCAGAGGCTCGCTTGCTGCATGTTCTGTGCAAAGTGGGCAATCTGAATCAGAGTGCGGCACTTCTGGACATCAGTGTGCACACGGCACGAACCCAGCTGAAGTCGACCATGGCCAAGCTGGATGCCAACAGCCAGGTGCAGCTGGTCAGCCGTGTGATGGGGCATGCGCTTGTCCAGGGCGCCAATCTGCCTGCAGAACAGAGTGAGCGCGAATATACCGTCACCCTGCCGGATGGCCGGGTGCTGAGCTGGATGGAATACGGAGCACCGGATGGCGAGCCGCTACTGACACTGGATAATCTGGGTGCGTCACTCCCAGATCACGGCTGGTTTGATGCCTGGTATCGGGAACACAATCTGCGAGTGATCCTGATTGTGCGTCCCGGTTACGGGATTTCCACCTACAACCCTGACCTGCAGTTTCATAATTTGGGGCCGGATATTCGCTTTCTGTGCCAACATCTTGGGATCGAACGCCCTCCCATGGCCAGCTATTGCGGCGGTGGGCCCTATGCCCTGTGTGCGGCTGCGCAAGATCCCGACCTGTTCAGCCGGTTAGGAATTCTTGCCAGTACGGTGCCCATTGAGCATTTCGAGCTCGACAAGCTGGATCGGTTACACAAGATGTTCCTGCGTGTATTTCGTCGCGACCCGCGCCTGTTTCTGTTGATTGGCCGACTGGCGATCCGTGGCGTACAGAAGGCACCGGAAAAATTTTATGTCCGTGTGGCCAAGAATCTTTGCGAGGCAGATCAGAAAATCTTCGCGGATCCGGATCTGCTGGCGCGCACCATCAAGCGAATGCGTCACAGTCAATTTCAGGGTGCAAGGGTGCATCTGGAGGAGTACCTGAGAATGCAGGAACCCTGGCAAGTGGATCTGGGCGAGATCACCATACCGGTACTGCATTGGCATGGCGAAGACGACCGCATCATTTCCATCGGCAGCGCCCGAGGCCTGGCCTCCGAGATCCCCAATGTGCAGTTTCGCAGTTTTCCTGACTATGGCCGGTTTATGGTCTATACCCATTGGCAGGATTTTCTTGTCGAGTTGCTTGAGCTCCCTGCCACCGCAGCACCCACGTACAAGGCGTCAGGATGACAGCGACCGTTGTAGGAAGCGATGGCCTGTGTCGTTGCGCCTGGGTCACTGCTGCACCGGATTTTCAGCGCTATCACGATACCGAGTGGGGATTTCCGGTGAAGGAGGATCGTCACCTGTTCGAAAAGGTCTGCCTTGAAGCCTTTCAGTGTGGTTTGAGCTGGCGCACCGTCCTGGAGAAACGGGAAAACTTCCGCCGTGCCTTCTGCGATTTCCATATCGAATCTGTGGCGGCTTTCGGACCAGTACAGATTGAGAGAATGCTGACCGATAGTGGCCTGATTCGGAATCGCCGAAAAATAGAAGCGGCTATTCACAACGCCCGTTGCGCACGGGACATGATTAAAGAGGAGGGCTCACTGGCCGCGTTCTTCTGGCGCTTTGAGGAGCCGACCAATGCGCAGCCCGTTACCCGAACCACCTCACCCCGGTCCCATGCACTGTCTAAAGCACTGAAAAGCCGAGGCTGGAAATTTGTTGGTCCCACGACGTGCTATGCCTTCATGCAAGCCATGGGGTTGGGGAGTCTCTGAATAGCGCCTTGCATGCTCAGTCTTTCAGGCTGGTT
>NZ_AQOQ01000045.1:0-20562 GCF_002888555.1 Alcanivorax sp. MD8A
CTCCATCTACCACTTAATCCGGATACCCATAAGAATTTAGTGCCTTGCAATTGAGCAAGGTGCTTTCATATTGGGAGAAAGTCATGGGAATAAAGCCAGGTCCAAAACCGATCGCGAAATCGACAGGCAAGCCTGACAGACGTCGCAGAGATAACAAAACTACTCCGGGTAATACACCTTCATTGAAGCCGCACAAGCACAAGAAAGGTGACTAGTGCTCATAGCGCTTAGGAAAGCCGGGCCGCCCATATGGCGGCCCATTTTAGGCTTGAACGTATCGTTGGACGTTACTGGCATTAGGCACAGGCGGTAAGCTGATGAGGCCCTCATGCGGGTTGAAACTGCATCTTCACTGATTCTGGAGAAGGAGTTGGTTGCTTATGCCTGCAAAAGAAGCTTGCGGGCTTTGTTTTAGGCTACTAATTCTTGTAAATGCGCTCCCAGCTTTACCCAGGCCTCGCCACATTCCTTGGTGTAGCTGTGGCGTTGGTAGGTTCGTTTGACCCTGTTTTCCTCGGTATGGTTCAGGCAGCGCTCGGCGACCTCAGGAATAACACCAAGCGCCGTCATCATGGTGGCGCCAGTCCGGCGTAGATCGTGGGGCGTCCATTTCCCTCCTGGTAAGATCAAAGATTGCGCTTTGCCGCTACGGTTGCTCATAGTGCCGCTTTCGAGCGGGCGCTGCCGGTCAGAGAGCTGCTTGGTGACAGTCTTTGAGCAGAGGGGGCCGGTATCTGCTCTGTTCGGGTAGCACCATGGTGACGGGCCAGTTATCTCCTGCAGCTGTTGGAAGAGGCTGACGGCGAAGGCTGACAGGTGTACTTGGTGAGGCTTGCCGTTTTTGCTGTTTTCGGCAGGAATAAGCCAGGTGCTTTGCTCCAGGTCGATATGCTCCCAGCGTGCCGCCAGCAGTTCGCCAATACGGCAACAGGTGGAAAGCGCTATCCAGACAGCGAACTCAGAGGTTTTCAGCAGGTTGGCGGTGGGAAGGGCGCGTGCCAGTTGTCGAATCTCGTCCTCGGATAACACTCGGTCACGTTCCGTTTCCTTGCCGCCGATTTTGGCTTTGCGAATGCTGCTGCTGGGGTCGAATTCGATAATGTCCCGGTCCACGGCAAAGCGGAACATCTGTCGCATGAGGCTGAAGACGACCTTCACCATGCGGGTGACGCCCCGTGCCGCCATGGCATCGGTCACTTGAGTGATGTGTCCTTTGCGAACGTCTGCGACGAAGATCTGGCCAATGAGAGGGAGAACATCCTTTTCGAACATGCGCCGGACTTCTGCTCCATTGTCCTTCCGGTGTGATACGTCAATCTCCATCCAGCGCTCGAAGAGCTGGGAAACGGTCTGTCTAGATGCTAGCGCAGCGGCCTCAGCCGCTTTTTGTGCCGCTTCCTGCTCGAGGCGACGCACTTCTGCATCGCGCATCGCTATCTTGGCCTCGCGTTCGGCATTGAGATGTTCGGAGAGGTTCTTTGTCCCTGAGATGTACAGGAGGGAGAGCTCGTTGGCTTTGGCGCGAGCGTCCTTCAGGGTTAAGCCATTAGTCCCAGTGCGGGAGTAGCCTCCCAGAGGAAGGTATTGGCGTTTGCCGTTCTCATCGGCGTAGCGGAAGTAAAATAGAGGCCCTCCTGCTGGGCGAAGGCGAGCGGATAAACGCCCGTGGCCACGTGGAGCGGCTTCAGTGACCCAGGCTGCGTTCTCAACCTTGGTGGCGAGTTGTTTGTCGGTAAGGATTTTGCTCATCGTAGGAGGCCTGTTCCTTTCTGGTAGCCGTTTGGTAGCCGTTTCTCAATCGCTTTCAGCGGATTCTAGTGGACGTTGTCGGACAATGCAAAGTGGCTAAAAATTTTAAACTATTGAAAATAAAGGAAATTAGGGTCTCTATGGACGCCGGTGGACAGCCGTCTACCTTTATGGGGTGCAAGGGGTCGGAGGTTCGAATCCTCTCGCCCCGACCAAATTTGGTCGGATTAAAAAAGCTCGGCACTGGCCGGGCTTTTTTTATGCGCGTTTCCCGCGTTGTGTCAGCCGATCTTCAAGGCCGGTAGCCGGTCAGGGGACAGAGATGTCCTGGCGAGATTCTCTTCCCTGGCTGTGGCCCTGCGTCAGGTATTCTTTTTGGCCTTGGCCTTGTAAGCGGCTTTTCTTGCCTTCTTTCTTTCTTCTTTTTCTTTTGCTTTTCTCGCCCGGATTTCTGCCACTTTTACGTGTTCTTTTTCCGCCATCGCAGGGGTTTCCAGGGTGATCTGGCCGAGTTTACCGCTGCGGAATTCGTTGATCAGCAGGGCGGCAGTGCGATCGAAATCCACGTGCCCGCCGCGGCCCAGGCAGCCGCGCTGTTTGCCAATGGTTTCCAGCATGGGGACGCCTTCGTTGGGCAGGGTGTCCAGCTTGAAGCGCTCTTTCATTAGCTCGGGGTAGGCCTGCATGAAATATTCGGCCGCGTAGAGCGCCACGTCATCTTCCTGCATGGCGGTGGCCTTGATGGCGCCGGACAGGGCCAGCCGGTAGCCGCTGGCGGCGTTTTCAATTTTGGGCCAGAGGATGCCGGGAGAATCAATCAGGATCAGGCCGCCGCCCAGTTCAATCCGTTGCTGGCGCTGGGTGACCGCCGGCTCGTTGCCGGCTTTGGCAACGGGGCGTCCGGCCAGGGTGTTGATAAGAGTGGATTTGCCCACATTGGGGATGCCGGTGATCAGGGCGGTAATGGTGGTAGCCCGGTCAATTTTCTTGTTGACCATTTGCTTGCAGGTATCTGCCAGCTTGCGAATGGGGTCCGGTTTCTGGGTGCTAATGGCGAGTGCGCGAACCTTGGGATCTTGCTGCAGATGCTCCAGCCATTGTGCGGTTACCGCCGGGTCGGCCAGGTCGCTTTTGCTGAGCAGTTTCAGGCAGGGCTTGTCGGCACGGAAGTTCTCGATCACCGGGTTGGCACTGCTGTAGGGCAGGCGAGCGTCTACGACTTCGATGATCAGGTCTACCTTGGGGAGAATATCGTGAATCTCACGGGTCGCCTTGTTCATGTGGCCGGGGAACCAGTTGATGCTCATCGATACTCGCCTGTCAGGGGTAAATGAGGGGGTATTATAGCCGTTTATCATGTTGTCTGTGGCGTGCCGGGTGCTGAAAAACCGCGCTTATGACGGTTTTCGCCAGTGCCCTGAAACGTCGTGTCATGAGTGTCTCAATGGCCCTAACGTACACTGTATACCATTGATTCTGATAAAGCGGAGTACGGTATGGATCTGCGTGTGCCGGAGCAGGAGAAGGCATTTCGGGACGAGGTAAGGACTTTTCTGGAAGAAAGCCTGACCCCTGAAATTCGTGAGGCGGGCAAGATGGTGACCTCGGTGTTCGCGCCGGTGAAGGAAGCCATGGCCTGGCAAAAAATCCTCAATGACAAGGGTTGGGCGGCACCGCACTGGCCGAAGGAACATGGTGGTACCGGCTGGAGCGTGACCCAGCGTGCCATTTTTGCCGAAGAGCTGGTGCGTGCGGAAACCCCGCCGCTGGTGCCCATGGGTTTGCACATGTGCGGTCCTTGTCTGATCGGCTGCGGCACTGAAGAACAGCAGAAAGAATACCTGCCGAAGATCCTCAATGGTGAGCACTTCTGGTGTCAGGGTTATTCCGAGCCGGGTTCCGGTTCTGATCTGGCGTCCCTGAAGACCTTTGCTGAAAAAGACGGTGATGACTACATCATCAACGGCACCAAGATCTGGACCACTTACGCCCACTACGCCAACAAGATGTTTGCGCTGGTGCGTACCAATAAAGACGGCAAGCCCCAGCAGGGCATTACCTTCCTGTTGCTGGATATGGACCTGCCGGGTATCACCATCGAGCCCATCGTGGGTCTGGATGAAGTGACCGAGCAGTGCCAGGTGTTCTTCGATAACGTGCGAGTGCCCCAGGCGAACCGTGTCGGTGCCGAGAACGATGGCTGGACCGTGGCCAAGTACCTGCTCACCTTTGAGCGTGGAGGCCAGGAATACGCGCCGGGCCTGAACGTGCAGCTGGAAAAGATCCGTCTGATGGCGGAAAAGCAGCAGACCGTACACGGCCCGATGAGCCAGGATCCGCTGTGGCAGCACAAGTTTGCTTCAGTCTCCGCTGACGTGCTGGCACTGGAATTCACCGAGATGCGCATCAAGTCCGCGTTGTCTTCCGGCAAGGATCCGGGGGCGCTGTCTTCCATGACCAAGATTCTCGGCACCGAGTTGCTGCAGAAGGTCACCGAGCTGCGCATTGAAACCCTGGGTGCCCAGGCCGCTATCTGGCAGCCCCAGGCACTGGTGCCGGGCAGCGAACAGCCGATCATTGGCCCTGAGTATGCGCTTACCGCCATGCCTCACTACCTGAACTCACGAGCCTGCTCCATCTACGGCGGCTCCAACGAAGTCCAGCGCGGCATTATTGCCAAAGCTGTGCTGGGTTTGTAAGCGTCCGCCAACAAGGAGAAGTCAGATGAATTTTCAGTTGAGTGAAGAACAGCAAATGCTGGCGGACAGCGCCAAGCGTTTTGTCCGTGACAACCACGACGTGGAAAAGCACCGCCAGAACAAGAAGTTGATGCCGCTGGATGAAGCCACTTGGGCACAGTTTGCCGAACTGGGCTGGCTGGCTGTACCGTTCGCTGAAGAGCACGGTGGTCTGGGCATGGGCCCGCTGGAAATCATGGTGCTGCTGCAGGAACTGGGCGAAGGCCTGATCATGGCGCCATACATTGCCACCGTAGTATTGGGCGGCGGTTTCCTGCGTCACGGCTCTGACGCGCAGCAGGCAGAAACCATTCCTTCCCTGCTGGAAGGCGGTCTGCAGTTGGCGTTTGCGGCAGAGGAATACGAGCGCGTGTTTACCCTGGAAAACACCGCCATGAAAGGCGAGGTGCAGGGTGGCGATGTGGTGCTCAATGGCACCAAGGCGTGTGTCATCAATGGGGATCATGCGGATCAACTGATCGTGCTGGTTCGTACCGCGGGTCAGCCCGGTGACAAGGACGGCCTTAGCCTGTTCCTGGTGGATGCCAACGCTGATGGTGTTGAACGTACGCCGCACCGCACTGTGGACGGTCGTCAGGGCGCGGAAATCCGTTTCAGCAACGTGAAGGTGGCAGAGGCTGCCCGTATCGGCGAGCTGAACCAGGGCTATGACATCGCCCGCACTGTGCTGCTGGAAGGGCTGCTGGCCTTGTCGGCTGAGTGCACCGGCAGCCTCACCGTGCTGCTGAACGACACGGTGGAATACAGCAAGACCCGCAAGCAGTTCGGCCTGCCCATCGGCAAGTTTCAGGCGCTGCAATTCCGTATGGCAGACATGTTCATTGCCATGGAGCAGACCAAATCGCTGCTGATGGCTGCCACCATGAAACTGGTGGAAGGTCACGATGATGCGGCCAAGGCTGTCCACGCCATGAAGGCCCAACTGGGTCGTGCCGGTCGCAAGATCGGTCAGGAAGCCATTCAGATTCATGGTGGCATGGGTATGACTGACGAGCTGAATGTGGGCCATTTCGTCAAACGCCTGAGTGCGGTGGATGGCCTGTTCGGTAACGCGGATGTGCACTTGATGGAAATTGCCCGCTCCGCGTAATCACGCGAGAGACGTGACGAAAGCGGCCTGCGGGCCGCTTTTTTATTGTCCGGGTTCTGCGCGTCGGCTGGCTGCAGGAGGTTCGATGGTGCCGTAATCGTGGGCTCCATCGCCAGCAGGTGGGCTCCCACAGTGGCTTCGTGCCGCGGGATAGTCGGAGGTTGTACAAGCCTCATACCGCCTTTAGGCAGACGCTTCTGGAGCCCAAAAGAAAACCCGCACAGCGGACGCTGCGCGGGTTTCTTGTGGTTTACAGGACAAGCGGGAATCAGAGTGTCTTCAGGTACTCGATAATGGCCAGGCGTTCCTGGTCTGTCAGTACACTGTTGAACTCGTGTCCCTCGTTCCCCTGGCTGTAAAGGATGGTGTTGTAGATCTTGCGATCTTCCACCTGGGCGTTGGTAATGGTCGGCGGTGCCCAGATATTCCATGCCAGGATCAGGTTGTCGAACAGGGCGCCTAGGATGTTCTGTGCCAACGGGGTGTTACGTTCATCGTTGGGATCACAGGTATAGCCCGGGGTCACAGCCGGGTTCCACCAGGTGCGCCATTCGCACTGGATCTTGTCGTACTTCCAGCCCATTTTCTGCTCGTCATAGGCGCGCTCGAAGTTGGTGTCGAAGCCCATGACGACGTTGCCGTTGTTGTACCACGGGTTTTTCATCTTCGGCGCGGATACCCGTCGCCAGATGGCGGGACGTTCCGACGGCTTGAGCAGTGTCCACATGTCCGGGATGGCACCGTTATGCAGATACGGGGCGGTGGCCCAGGCGCCGTACAGGGGCGGTGCCAGGTAACCCAGTTCGCGGTCGCCACGCAGACGTTCCTGATTTTGGGGGCCGCAGTCATTCTCGGTGCCATGGGTGGGCGGATAGCCGAAGAAGTTCACGGTGCCTGCGCGCTGCATGCTTTCGTTGTTGGTCTGCCAGCGCACGGCATCCGTGCCGATAATGCGTTGCGGTACGATGTAGGAGGCAACCCCTTCCAGTGCCGGGTCGGCGAGGAAGTTCGGGTCGTTCACGTAGCGTGGCGAGTAGGCGCCGTGGCAGCCTGCACAGGAACCATTCCCTTCAGGGCGATCAACCGGGTTATTGCGATCCGGCCCCCACATGTCCAGTTCATGGAACAGCACGGCCCCCTGTTCGGCCAGAGCGGTATCGATCTGTCCGGGATATTCCGGTGCTTTGAGGGTTTCGATCCAGGCATTGATGGGCGGCCCTGCGGCGCGCATGTAGTCCTGGCCGGCTTCGCTCAATGGACCAAGCACAGCACCAAAGAGACCAAAGATGGGGGTGTAGAACACCTGATCGACCCGGTGCGCATCAGCGGGGAACAGGCCGTCCACAAATTTCACCGGACGGTGGCCCAGGTTCCACCAGGCTGGGGTGTCCATGGATGCGGTGGAGCCACTGGTAATCAGGCCAACAAAATCGCGGGCAGAGTAGAGACCCTCGTCTGGAAAGATAAAGGCCAGGTTCACGTCAGAGGCGTTGTTGGTGCCACGCCCATGGCTCAGGTTGGCGATGGTGGCGACTGAGGCCAGATAACCCTGCGGCAGTGCGTCACGCAGGAACAGATCCAGATCGGCCAGCGGACTGCCGCTACCCAGCGTGTTGCCCATGCCGTTGTGTTCCACATTGCCACTGTGGCAAGCGTGACAGGTCACCCCGATTCGCCCGGACCAGGAGCCGTCTTTCAGGCGCATCTGGGTGAACATGAGAGGCAGCTGACCGGAACCGCCATCGGTTTTGTTCGGGTCTTCCCCGGCCAGCGGGTAGGGGTTGCGGACGTCGCTCAGCGGGGAGCCATAACGTTCGGCAACGCGACGATCATAATCACCCGGTTGCGCCAGATACTTGCCCCAGGACTTCCACAGGCGCCGGTATTGCCCGGCGGTCAGGGTGGAGATCCCCATGGCGCCTTCCAGCGTGTAGGGATCGGTGCCGGCAAACAGGGCGCCAACGCCTTCGGAGCCCCCCGTCAGCAGTCGACCGCCCCATTCAAAGCGTTCACGCAGTTCGCCACAGGTTTTGGCGCTGCCCACTTCCTGCACCGCTTCCGGGTCCACGTGGCAGTCTTTCCAGTAGGCGTTGAAGTGAACGGCCTTGCCGTAGCTGACGCCGGGCTGGACCATGGACCGTGGGTCCTGGGGCAGGGCGGTATCGTCCGGCTGGCCATAGCAAAAATCCCACACCGGCCAGCCGCCACGGCTACTTTCGCCGAGCAGCGCATAGGGGTCATAGTCGGCGGGGCGGTTGTAGACGTTAACGGGCGGTTCGTCATGGTAAGGATCGGCAGCGCTGCCATCATAGGCTGGCGGTGCGCTTCCCTGACCCGCAGCGTAGGACGCCTTGCTGACAGCGCTTTGCGTCGAGAGCGGTACGATGTTGTCGGCAGTCGGGCCAAGCTGGGCGGTGTTGCTGGTGGCCTGTGGGGGGGAATCGTTACTGGAATGCTTCACAGTATCCACATCTCCGGAGCCGCCACACCCGGTGGTGATCGCGGCAGCCGTGACCATGAGGGTCCATGCTTTCCAGCGCGAATAGAATCTTCGTGGGGTTGGGGTTTTCATTGCACGCATACCTCCGACTTTGTGTCGAAATTTATTTGTTGTTATCTCCGGGCGGGGTATTTGGCAGGCCTGCGTCTGCGCCGGTACGTCTGCCCGGATCGCTGCGCTCAGGAATTCATGCGTGGAGCATCAAGAGGACAAATGCGACTGTGATACAAATTATTCTAATCGTCTCATTGATTCCAGTGCACAATCCCATAATGTGACTTGTTAGTCATAATTTGGATGTGTGCCATCAGACGGAGGCCGAGGGGTAAATGAAATGCAAGGTTTTGAGTATGTTCGAGCCCGTCTGGACAGTTTTTTTCGAGAGGGTGGGGTTTGTCCTTTCACCACCGTTCACGTTTAGGTAAGTATTTGCTACCGTTACTCTTTTAGGTAACGACTGCCTTCATAACGATGATCATAACGGGGTCTCAATGTCACGGATTACTGCCGCGTCCAACGCGCTTCTTCAAGGCTTTCAGCTCCCCGAGGGTGACAAGACCTATGTAAAGATTCTTGATGCCGGCCTGGCGTTGTTCATCGAGTTTGGCCTGCGGCGCACGACCATGGAAGACGTGGCCAACCGTGCAGGCATTGGACGGGCTACGGCCTATCGGCGCTTTGCCGACAAGGATCAGCTGATACAGGTGGTGATTCTGCGTGAAGCCAAGCGGGAACTGGACAAGATCGAGGAAGACCTGAAAGAGATTGAGGGCGGATTGAACCGGTTGCTCGAATCTTTTGTGTTGGCGGTTACCCGGGCCCATGCTCACCCGTTGTGGCGCAGGCTGTTAACGTCTGATTCGGAAATGATTCTGCCGTTCTTTACCCAGCGGATCTGGCAAATGATGGCTTTTTTCCGTATGTACCTGGCGGGCATGTTGGAGCGGGTCAAGAAAGAAGAAAAGATCAGTGACCTGTCGACCGAATTTCTGGCTGAGCTGATGCTCCGCCTGATGCAGTCCATGTTGCTGTCACCGGAAGGGGTGATGAATCCCTCTGATGAAGCCTCGATTCGCAAAGTGGCGGAAGATTGCCTGCGGCCTCTGATGCAGGGGTGAGTCCAGGTCAGGCTGACAGCATGGGGTATCGAGAGAAAGACCGGCGGGGACCCGCGGGGACCCGCCGGTCTTTGTGTTTTTAGAAGGTAAAACCGATACCCAGTGTGTAGGCGAGTACATTGATGTCAGCGTTGTACTCAACATCACCCACTTCCGCATAAGGGAACTGGGGAATGCCGGGTGCTTCGACCACCATGTTGGACACCGTGGCAGAAACGTCCGGGAAGCTGATGTACTTGGTATCCAGTGACAGCCACCAGTGCCTTGAAAGGTGGAAATCCAGACCCGCCTGGGCAGCCCAGCCGAACTTGTTGTCTACCTCGATATCCGGTTCACCCAGCGCTGTGGCGATCGGGTTGGTGACCTTGGTATCAAAGGTGAACAGGTACCCGATACCCGCCCCCAGGTAGGGCTGAATACCCTTGTTCAGGCGAAAGCGTTTAACCAGCGTCACCAGCGGGGGGGCTGCCTTGGTTTCTGCGATTTCTTCACCCAGTGCCGGCACACCTGTGGGGATGCCATTCACTTCCGGTACCAGAGGTTCATTGGCCAGTTTGCCTTCGGCTTTAAGTTTCAGGGTCGGGGGCGCCGAGGCAATCAACTCCACGGACCAACCTTTCCCCCAGGGGAGCTTGTAGCCAAGAATGATGCCCGGTAGCAGCAGTGGATCTGCAGCGGCTTCCCCTTCCAGATAGTGCGGGCCCGGCCCACCCAGGGCGGTCTCAGCCACTTCGGACAGGTTTTTGGCCCGGATGTAATTGGTTTTCACATCCGGCGCAAAGTGCATGGCACCAAAACGAAAGAAGAAGCGATCTTCGCCCGCGACATCGCGGATAAAGTCCGAGCCGGGGTAATCGACACGTACATCATCGTATTCCGGGATGGTTCTTTCTTGCGCCATCAGTGGGACGCAGAGCGCCAGGCCGGCGGCGAGCGCCGGCAGGCGCAGAACGTGTTTCTTGCTCTGCATGTTGTTGTCCTTATTGTACGTTCTCAGGCAATTTGCGGGCACGAGAGGGCAGGTTCATGACCTGCAGGCTGACCTGCTCTGCGGGTAGCAGCAGGTCTGCTGAACCTGCGCTGAGCCCCAAAAGACCGGGCAGCAGCTCAATGCCAAGCGTGGCTTGAATATTGTTGAGGTTGCTTACCTTGAGGGTGATGCGGCCGTCATCCTGGAAGCTGATTGGGCCATACAGGTAAGCGACGATCGGCAGGCTCTTTGCCGTATGTGAAGCTCCGTACTGGTCGACAAAATCATTCAGCTGAGCGAAAGACAGAAAGTCATTGCCCGCGCCGAAGATGGACTCCTGAAGGGCTGCGACCAGATCCAGATCGGGGACATCCAGCCAGGCAGGCAGGCGCACCACAAAGTAAGGCTTCTGTTCACCTTCCAGGTTCACGATGTAGCCATTCAGCGGCAGTACATCGCTCTGCGGATCAGGGCGCTCTGGACGGGTGCGCAGCAGAACGGAACGTGTGTTGAGCTTGAGCGGAATGGCCAGTTCAGTGAAGCCAAAATCGAGACCGACATTTGCATTGATGGTCAGGCCGGTGCCCAGAATAACCTGATGGTTAACCTCCACGGGGATCATAGTGTCGCCTACCACATTCAGGCATGGGGTCTCGCCCAGGTCATCGGGTTCGGGCATGCACCAGCTGCCATCGCCCTGTTCTTCGAGGCCGAGGTCAGGCAGGGCCAGGTCCAGTGGCTGTTTGGGTTTAAAAGCCATGGGCAGCGCCCCGGTAGCAAAGATCTTGTCCCGACCTTGGATCAGGCTGGCGCTGGTAATCAGCCCTCCGGTGTCCAGTACATCGGCGGTGGCGAAGTTGCTGCAGCTCTCTTCTACCGGAGTGCCATCCCCGTTCCATTCGGTGCAGGGCTGGGGCTCACCATCATCCCAGCCGCCGCTGCCGTTATAGTCGGAATACGGGCGGGTATAGACGGTGGCGTATACGGTGTCGAATGGCGCCACCGCCTTGAAGTCGATGACGATATTGCTACCCCCTTCGGAATTATGGGTGCTGGTCTTGCCAATCCCCTCCATTGGGGTGGTGTTCAGCGGCAGGTGGCCCAAGGTGTCATGGCTGTAGAACTTCGGTGAGCTGTCACCATTTACGACCAGTCGATACTCCTCGCCGTCTACAAAAGTGCCGTCGGCAGGGTGAATCTGGAACTTCAGGTTACTGGGAAGCAGTGCTGCGGTAATGCTTTCCCAGTTTTCATCCACATTGCGAGCCAGACAGATCGGCCCGTCTACACAGGAGTTGCCATCTGCGGCAATGGTGCCGAGCACCATGGAATCGGTATCCATCGGTTGGCTGAAGGAGGCCTCGATGACACGACCGATCTCGTACTGGAAGTCCAGGTAGAGCTCGTCATCATCCTGGCCGCCCTTACAGCGACCGGCATAACCCGGCACGCCGGTCTCAACCAGAGAACATCCGATACCCGGATGCAGGCCAAGAATGATTGGCGGAGCCCCTTCAGCGGCATTGGCGGTACGGGTGTAGTCGGCAGTGGTGAAGGTCAGGGTGTTATCACCCCCCAGGGCGTCTTCTGCGCTGGAGGACAGCGGCAGCGGATTACTGCCATGGATGTCGGTGATGTTGCTGCTGAGAATCAGTTGATATTCAGTAGCCGGATTCAGGCGGGCCTGGGGCGAGATGGTCAGGCTGGTGCCGCTACGTTTGACCATGACCTCGACAGGGGTTCCGCCATTGTCCATATCCAGCAGCTGGATTTCATCCAGACCGGCGGGGCTCAGGGGCTCGTTGAGCGCCAACAGAATATTGTCGTTGGTTTCTACGCCGATCTTGCCATCGGAGGGGTACGCACCACTCACAATGGGAGCGTCATGGTTGGTGTAGTCCACGACAACAGCGGGATCCGCTTTGGCTTGCAGATTGAAGTCTGCGGCCACCTTGGTGGCGCCACCGAGAACATCCAGCTGCAATGTACGGAACACTTCCAGCGTCAGGACGTGGTTTTCAATGGTGGCCACACCAATGGCACGGATGTGCATCAGGTTCTGGTTCAGTGTGGCATTGCCTTGCAGGTTTTCAGTCTGCAGCGACAGATCAAAATCCATATAGACGTAGAGTGGTGCCCGTTCGTCATCAGGCTGGAAGCCTGCAGGACGATAAATATTGGGCATCAGGTAGCCGGTCACGTTGCTCAGGAAAGTGCCCGTGATCAAACCCGTGCTCAGGTCTGTATGGACTTCACCGCCAAGCTTGGCCGGGTCAATCCCGGTCAGTTGCAGCTGCTGGCCTTTGCGGGCCAGAACCGGGGTGACAACGCCACCAAAATCCTGCGGGTTTGCAAGGAAGGCTTCCAGGCCATTGGGCAGGGAGTTGGCCACGTTGGTACCCAATGCGGTGCTTTCCAGAGTGAACTGGTTGGTTGGCCCACCGGTAATCTTGGAGCGGCCCGGGTAACCAGGGGTTTCCATGTCGGGGAAGGTTTGCAGTGTCTGGCCAACCGGTGGATTGGCGGCGTCCGGCGAGGCCTTCGAGGCACGAGGTTCAAAACTGTAGGTCACCGGTGACAGTGCTTCGCCATTCAGATCCACAATGTCGCCACTCAGACGAACTTCATAGCGGGTGTCAGGCTGCATGTCCTGTTGGGGCTGCAAGGTGATGTAGTGACGCTCGGCAAGCATGTCTACATCCACGGCCTCTTCGCTGTTGTCGTCATTGATCTTGATGAACTGAACCGACTCGCCAAGTACCAGGGAGTCTTCGAACAAGGGTTCATTGAAGGTAAGACGAACAGGGGAAATGTCCACGATCGGGAACTGAGTTGTCACCTCACTGCCGTCAATAAAAGCTTCTGGATTGTCCTGGTTAAACGCCAGAACCGCAGGTTGCTGACCCTTGATCGGGTTTTCCTGACGGGTAGTGAAGCTGAACACCGGTTTGCTGTTATCCAGGTTCTCGGCGCTGGGAGAGACTTCCCGGTGCAGCCAGACCTGATAGGTGGTGCCGGGCTTCAGCCCCTTCATGCTGAATTCGATGGTACGGCCGTCGTTAATGATATTGGTGTGGCTGGCGGTATCGACCGGTCCGTCAGGGCCGGTTACACAAAAGCCACCCACGGGGTCATCTGCCGTGCCGGTGCAGTTGGACATCACGGCGGATTCGCTAACACCGCTGGAAAACACCATCAACGCCTTGCTTGGGGTCGGGACATCGACCATGCCCTCTACCGGGTAGGTATAGATCAGTGCGTTGCCGGGTTCCTGACTAACAAACGGTTGGTTCTCCCCCCCGCAGCCTGTGATGGCGGCGGCGAATGCGGGGAGCAGTATGCCGAGGCGTAACTGTGAGCGATTCGTCATTGTTTTTCTCCAGCACCGTTATTGGGTGTTGTTGGAAGAGGGCTGGTTGGTCCTTCCGGCGGGTTTTTGCCCGGATCGGTCCAGAATGGTTGCGTATTCAAAAAAACACACTATGATACAGAAATCAATGTTTGTATCATTGTTCGAAACAAACATATGCCATTTATTTATCACTTCCGGTCAGTCTGCCGGAAAGAGGCGCTTCTGGGAGTCGACAGATGAAACAAATTTGTTTCTCTGTCTTGTTATGATGCGTCCTGAGACGTATTTTTATTTTTGTCTCAAAACAGGATGTCAGGAGTACTCGATGACACAAACCCCCGAGCGATCACGCCGTGATGTGCTGAAGCCCCTCGGCCCGGATTCCATGACCTGGCAAGACTTCGGGTCCTGGCGTTTCAATCTGATGCTGCCCCAGGCATTTGTTCTGCAGGTGGCTCATCCGATTGTGGATGCGGGTGTAGGCGAGCATTCGGTTTACAAAACGGATCCCTGGGGGCGAGCCAAGCGTTCCACTGCGCTGCTTTGGCCCATTGTGTATGCGCGTCCCCAGAAAGCGATTGAAATGGGGGTCAAGCTGTATGACCTGCACCGTTCGATCAAGGGCGTCGACAAGCACGGCAAAAAATACTTTTCGCTGGACCCGGAAGCATATAGCTGGGTCCATATCACCGGTTATGACGCTACGATCCGTATGCATGAGATGTTGGGTAAATCCCCCACCACGGAAGAACGCACCGTCATGTTCAATGAATGGCGTCAGCTGGGTTTGCTGATGGGGATCCGCGAGCAGGATCTACCGGTCAACGAGAGTGAATACTGGGCCTACTTTAATGGCATGATCGAGAACAAGCTGGAAATGGGGGAGGTGGCGTCAGACTTGCTGGCCCATAACCATTATCTGGAAATCCCCAAGCCGCCGGTGGATTGGCTGCCTGATACGGCCTGGAAAATGATCCGTGCGGTGGTTGGCCGGTTCCTGCGTTTCAATCTGCGGGCCACCTTGCCGCACCAGTTTCGTGAGAAATTTGATATTCCATGGAGCAAGGGTGACGAGCGTCGTTTTCGTCTCTGGTGCCGGTTCTATCGGGTCATGTACGGACTGACGCCGAAGAAAATGCGCTTGATACCCATGGCACGCAAGGCATTTGAAGATGCCAAAAAGCACCCGGAAGCGTACAGAATGAGCGCGTCCGCCCGGTAATCCGGTTGCCGGCGAGGGGTGTGTTTCAGGGATGGAGAATGTCTCGCAAGGGAAAGCATATCGGCAAGACGGCAGGCGCTAACCCGCTTGCCTTTCGATAACAACAAAACGTAGTAGAGAGTCTCATGAACTTACTGAGCAGTAATGCGAAGGTCCTTCTTGTTGGGTTGGTATTGGTAGTACTCCAGGGGTGCTCTTCCCTGAAAGAGTCCGATTATGTGCCCAAGTCTCCCGAAACACTGAGTGAGTGGATGGTCGAAGGCTCATTGGAACTGCGCGCCGATGGCGTCAAGAGCAAAAGCCATTTCTACTTCAAGCAGATTGATGAGAACTACGAGCTGGCCATTCTCGGTGATGACCCTGTGGGCAAACCCAAGGCGGTGATCCTGGGCAATATCTACGAGCCGGAAAACGAAACCCTGGATGTGATTGGTGGGTATGAAGCAGAAAAAGTTGCCCAGCATCTGCAATCGGTGATGAAGGCGGGATCGTTGTCCTACTGGATCCGTGGGCTACCGGCGACAGCCGATGCCAAGATCACCCAGCAGGGCACGAATCTGGCCAAGAAAATCGAGGAAGACGACTGGAAGATTTATTTCCATGACTACATGTCTGTCACCGGCAATTACAAGTTGCCGGCGGAGATCAAGTTCAATGGCGACAGCAAAAATCTGCGGCTGGATATTGTCCGTGCAGAGACGGGTTACCTGACCAACCCGTGCGGGCAAAACCTGACAGACGAAGAAATTGAAGCGTCAGTGGAGCAGGCCGGCGGTGAAGATGTGGTTCGCACGCTGGTGCCCCGTGATGGTAGTGCGCCGCTGCCTCGATGGATTGATGAGGCGGATTTCTGTAAGCAGCTGCGCAAGATTCACGGCAACCAGCTGCCGGATGCTCGTGTGGGGCTTTATGGTCCGGATTCGATGATGTGGCGTCTGTCCGGTATGGCATTGCCAGGTAGCTTTGGTGCGGGCCGTGCGCTATTGCTCCAGGTGGCGCATCCCTGGGTTACGGCAGGGATTGATGAGCACTCGGTAGTACGCAACGACCCGTTAGGCCGCGCACGCCGAACCTTCTATCACATTCTTAGTGTGACCTACGGCAGCATGCCCCAGGTGATGGCGTCAGCCAATCAGGTTCGTGATATTCACGAAGAGATTGAAGGGCATTTGCCTGAAGAAAGTGGCGCTTTTGCCCGCGGTTCTGAATACCGGGCCAACGAAATCAACGCCATGATCTGGGTTCACGCGACTCTCTGGGAAACCATCGTTCACATGTATGAAAAGATGGAGGAGCCGCTGACCCAGCAGGAGAAAGACCGTTTCTACGAGGAAACCAAGCTGTTCGCCATGTTGTTCGGCATCCCGGAAAGTGCCTTGCCGGCGGACTGGAACGAATTCATGGATTACAACCGCGCCATGTGGGCCAGTCCGCAGCTCACAGTGACCCCAGCGGCCATGCGTCTCAAGGATGATCTGTTCAAGGCTCAATCCATCTGGATGATTTTTCCCATGTGGGGGCAGGAAATCATCACTTCCGCCGAATTGCCGCCGCGTATCCGGGATCAGTACGACATGAAATACGGCTGGTGGCAGAAAATGAACTATGGCTGGATGCGTGCCGGGGCCTGGACTCTGGGGGCGCTGCTGCCGAAGAACATGGAGCGCCAGGCGGTGTATCACGAAGCCATGGCTCGCCTTGAGGGTGAGCGACTGGGCGGCGTCAACCAGTTCTTTATCGAGGCGTTTTTCGATAAGGAAAGGTTGGTTAATTGATGAGGGTCATACGAGGTTGGGCATCAATACGTGCGTTAAGCGTATTGATGCTGGCGGTCATCGTCATGCCGGCAGGGGCGGCGTACGACGAAACCGAATACCTGAAACCTGAGGCCTTCCTAGCCAAGGTGTATGGCGAAAATGTGCCTTCCATTTCGCTGATGCCGCTGCGTGGTGATACCCGCAAGCGGGCAGAAGCGGTATTGGGTCATCGTTACAGTGGCATGCGCCTGCGTTACTGGCAGCAAGATGGCACCACCGCCTGGATAATTGATGAAAAGAGCAAGGATATGCCAATGACGATCGGCATTGGCATCAATCCGGAGGGTGAGATTGCGGTGATTGAGCTGCTGGTGTACCGCGAGCCCCGTGGGGGAGAGATTCATCAAGCGGCCTTCCGGAAGCAGTATTTGGGCATGCGCCTGACCGAGGCATATGCCTTGTCAGGGCAGGTGGATGGCATTACCGGTGCCACCTTGTCCGTGGATGCGTTGAATCGGGTGGCGGCCATGGCGTTGGTGTTGCACCAATCGGTACAGGCTTCCCCATAGTTCCAGGCAAGGTTTGGATTCTCGTTGTTAAGTAGTGTGCGTTCGACCTGTGTCGGGCCTCTGAAAGGGGGACTGGCCAGGTCTTTTTTTTGCCACTTTTCCCGCCTCTTGGTCGTTAAGGATTATCGGAATGCACCCAAGGTAAACAAAGATATTGAAAATATATTTTCTGGCGCGAAATGGCAGGGATACTCGCCTGGCATCGTCTACGTAGCTGAGTTGAGAGCGGCAAGCAGCGGAGCTGTGTGTCAATGCGGAGAAGGCGCGAAAGCGATCTTCGGCATGATCAAAGATAAACCCCGGATGGCAGATATGGCTAAAGACCTGTATCCCGTCTGCCTCTATCTTGGACAGGAATAATCCCGGTCGAATGGCTGCCGGGGTTTGCCTGGCAATGCGCTCCGGGCGGTGATGGGGCCTTGCCTGCCAACAGGCAAGGGTTACGAGGGAGCTGATGGAGTCGCTTCCGAAGACGGACGCTTCCCACCCTCAAGCCAATAACGTGAATAATATGCTTAAGGTGCTTGTATGAATCAGGAAAATCGCCCCTGGCTGTCCACCTACGAATCTCTTGGCAAGGACTGGTATTCCCTGCCTGAGTTGCCGGAAAAAACCCTGTCCGATTATGTTCGTGGCTATGCAGCACAATTCCCGGATCGCGAAGCGCTGGTATTTCTGGGGCAGGCAATTACCTACAAGCAGCTGGATGAACTGGCAGACCGCATGGCGGCCTTGTTTGCTGAACAAGGCGCGGGTGAAGGTGACGTGCTGGGCATGCAGTTGCCCAACACGCCGCAATATGTGATTGGTTTTATTGCTGCCGCCCGCCTTGGCATGGTGACCACCAGTATTTCGCCACTGATGACCCCGCCAGAAATTACTCACCAGGCCAACGATGCCAAGGTGAAGATCCTGATGACGCTGGTACCGTTCTGGCAAACCTCAGTCCAGCCGGTGCTGGGCAAGGTACCCACCCTGTCGACGGTGATCGTCTCCGGCCCCATGGATATCATGACCGGACAGGGTGAAGCGATTGACGCCACGGTTGAAGGGGTTCAGGGGATTTCCCTGCATGATCACCTGCCAGCTACGGCGGAGCCTGTCGACACCCGTGTGGACATGGATAAGGTGCTGTACCTGCAGTACACCGGGGGCACCACCGGGCTGCCCAAGGGCGCCAAGCTCACCTCACGCAACCTGTTCATGAATAATCTGCAGGCCAACGAGTTTTATGGCTACCGCACCGGTGAAGAAACCGTGGCGTCCGCCTTCCCGTTGTTCCACATCGGTGGTGCGGCGGTGGTATTTAACGCGCTGCGCACCGCTGCCACGTTCCTGCTGATCCCGGACCCTCGTGATATCGATCACTTCGTCAGCGAAATGAAAGCACGCACCCCGACCGTGCTGGCCGCGGTGCCGGCGCTTTATCAGATGCTGTGCGCCAATGAAACGTTCAAGGGCCTGGATTTCTCCGGTTTGCGGATGGCTATTTCCGGAGCGGCTCCGTTCGCCAAGGAAGAAGTCCAGAAGCTGGAAAGCGTGGTGGGTGCCGGCAAGTTCTGTGAAGTCTATGGCATGACCGAAACCAGCCCGGTGATCACCCTGAACCCTGCCTCGCACTTCAAGGAAGCCCATGTGGGCATTCCCCTGCCGGGCACCGATGTGCGTATCGTGGATGCCGAAGATGGGACTACCCTGATGCCGCTGGGCGAAGCCGGTGAAATCATCGCCTCCGGTCCGCAGGTCATGCAGGGGTATCTGGAAATGCCTGAAGCGACAAAGAAATCCTTGCGCGAGATGGACGGCAAGTTGTGGATGCACACCGGGGACGTGGGCGTCATGGACGAAGACGGTTTCGTTCGTGTCTGCGACCGCAGCAAGGACATGCTGATTGTGGGTGGCTACAAAGTGTTTTCCGTGGAAGTGGAAGGCAAGGTACAAAGCCTGCCTTGGGTTGCCATGTGTGCCGTTGTTGGCCGCCCTGATACTAAACGTCCAGGTAATGACGTCGTTCAGCTATACGTGGAACGCACCCCGGATTGCCAACAGTCTGAAGAAGCGCTGAAGGCCGAGCTGGATGGTTTCTGCCGGGAAAACATGTCACCGTATAAAGTCCCCAAGGAAGTGTTCTTTATTGATGCGATTCCGCTGACCTCCGTTGGCAAGATTGACAAGAAATCCCTGAGACAGCCGGCATAACGCCGGCGTTAACAATCAGAATAATAAAGCGAGTCTCCCATGTGCGCTGTGCTGTTGTGCCGGAGCAAGCTGCTGCTCCTGGCGTTACTGCTGACGTTGCAAGGCTGTTCCTCTCTTAAGGAATCTCACTTTGTCCCTCAGTCCCCTGAGGGGTTGAGTGAGTGGCGAGTAGAAGGGAAATTTGCGCTTTTCGCCGATCAGGGGAAAAGCAAAAGTTACTTCACTTACCAGCAAGTGGGTGAAAACTATGAACTGGTTGTCTTGATGGATGACCCGGTCGGGGCTCCGCGGGCGGTCATTCGCGGCAATGTATTCGAATCCGGTCGCTCCACGGTCGACGCCTCTGGCGGGGCCGAGGCCCTGTCCATTGCTCGCCATCTGCATGATGCAATCGACACTGCCAAGTTGTCTTACTGGTTACGCGGTTTGCCCGCTACCGAGGACGCAACCCTTTATCAGGAAGACATGTACCTGGCTGACCGCATTGAAGAAGCGGGCTGGGAGATCGAATACCGCGATTACATGTCCCTGCAGGGTGGCTATCGCCTGCCTTCAGAGATCAAGTTCGAGGCTGATGGCAAAAGCCTGGTATGGGAGATGGTGCGTGGCGACACCGGGTTCCTTTCCCACCCTTGTGAACAAGGGGTAAGCGATGCCACGGTAGCCGCCAGTGTCGACCCGGCACGGGCACCGGATGTGGTCGGGCAGTTGGTGCCACGCGACGGCCGCGCGCCGTTACCACGGTGGATCAACGAAGTGGATTTCTGTCGTCAGCTGGCAAAAATTCACGATAACAAACTGCCCAGTTCCCGCGAAGGTTTGTTCGGTCCGGATTCGATGATGTGGAAGCTCGATGGGCTTGGGGCGCCGCCGGCTTTTGGGGCGGGTCGTGCCTTGTTGTTACAAGTCGCTCATCCGTGGGTCACTGCGGGGATCGACCAGCACTCTGAAGTCCGCAATGACCCTCTTGGCCGGGCGCGGCGCACCTTCTATCACATTTCCAGCATGGTCTTTGGCAGCATGCCGCAGGTCATGGCGTCGGCGAACCAGGTGCGCAATATCCATGAGGAAATTGAAGGAGAAATGACCGAGCAGGCCGGTGCGTTTCATCATGGCTCGGCGTACCGTGCCAATGAAGTCAGCGCCATGATCTGGGTGCATGCCACCTTGTGGGAAACCATCGTGCACATGTACGAAAAGCTGGAACACAAACTGACACCACAAGAAAAAGACCAGTTCTACGAAGAGACCAAGCTGTTCGCCATGTTGTTCGGCAT
>NZ_AQOQ01000046.1:0-20069 GCF_002888555.1 Alcanivorax sp. MD8A
GCACGCTTCAGGACACGCTGAGCATGCAAAGGGTTATACAGAGGCTCCTTATCACTGAGGCTTATGTTGAACATCATTCGCAGAGTACACAGGAATAAGCACAGGCCTGTTAGGCTTCTTGCTTGCCGCGTTATCAACGCTATATGAGACTCGTTAGGGATACCGACATTGTGAATGCCAGCACCAACACAGACCGTAACGCCCTGCTGATTGCTATTGCCGGAGCCTTCAGTCTCGTCATTGCATTGGGTATTGGCCGTTTCCTTTTTACCCCGGCCTTGCCAGACATGATTGCTGACAGCTCGCTTACTGCCGTCAGTGGCGGCTATCTGGCTGCTGTGAATTACGGTGGCTATCTACTTGGCGCCATGCTCGCCATGGGGGTGCCTGCCCATCAGGCCCGAAACGCACTGTGGGTGGCGCTGTGGGTCAGTGTGATCAGCAGTGTGCTAATGGGCGTGAGCGACAACTTTATGCCCTGGGCCATCAACCGTTTCCTGGCCGGCATCGCCAGCGCCATCATCATGGTCAATGGCTCCGCGCTGGTGCTCGGCGCCCTGCCCAACCACCTGCGCGCACGGCTGGGGAATATCCACTACGCCGGTATCGGCCTGGGCATCAGCATCGCCGCCCTCACCGTGGCGCTGATCGAGTCCTTGCAAGGCAGCTACCCCTGGATGTGGGGCGGGTGCGGCGTCTTCGCCTTGCTGCTGTTACCACTGCTAAAACGCATCCCTCCCCTGCCCCATGCCCGCGATACCGCTCATCACGCCAGTCCGGTCAACCGCAAGGCGTTGGGTTTTTTGATCGCAAGCTACACGCTCGCGGGGTTCGGCTACATCACCAGCACCACCTATCTGCCGGTGATCGCTCGCACCCAGCTCCCTGACCTTAACAACGCCGCCTTCTATACCTGGCTGGCTGTGGGCCTGGCTGCCGTGCCGGCAAACCTGCTGTGGGGCAAGCTGGCAGGCCGTGCAGGCGAACGCAACGCACTGATGATGGCGCTCGTCGTACAGGCCCTGGGGGTCAGTGCGCCGGCCTGGTTACCCGGCCTCGCCGGGCTGGTGACCAGCGGGCTGCTGGTCGGGGGAACCTTTACTGCCGTGGTCGCGCTCAGCATGTACTGCGGCCGCCAACTGGCCCCCCACGCAGCCAGCATGGCGCTGGGCGCACTCACTGCCTGTTATGGCGTGGGGCAGATTTTGGGCCCAGTGGTTACCGCCAGGATGCTGGAAAGCAGTGGTAGTTTTGCGCCGGGGTTATTGAGCGCGGCCGCCGCGTTAATCGGGGCCGCTGCGTTGTTGCTACCGCTGGGATCGGCACGCTTCTGACTGCCACACGCAGTGGATCAGCCACCCATGGGGATAAAGTTCGGTGTTTCTGCCACTCGCCGCAGCCAGGCCTCAATCGCCGGATAACCCGACAGATCGAAGCCTCCTTCATGGGCAACATGGGTATAGGCATACAGCGAGATGTCTGCTGTCGTCAGGCGGTCGCCTGTCAGGAAAGCGGTGTGCTGCAACTGGCCCTCCATCACCGCCAGCGCCTTGTGCCCACCCGCTTGCTTGGCCGCATATTCGTCCGCCTTTTCCGGTGGTAACCCAAGGTACTTGTTAATGAAGCGCGCGACAGCGATATAAGGTTCGTGACTGTACTGTTCAAAGAACTGCCACTGCTGGATGCGCGCCTGGGCGAGGCGTTCAGATGGATACAGTGGTGAGTCCCAGGCAAGATAATTGATGATGGCATTGGACTCGCCAAGACTTATGCCATCACCCAGATCCAGCACCGGAATTTTGCCATTGGGGTTCATCGCCAAAAAATCCGCATGCCGTGTCTCCCCCGCCAGGATATCCACATCGATCCAGTCGCAAGTCCTGTCCAGCAGCCGACATACCAGCTGTACCTTGTAGCAATTCCCGGATTGCCTATCTCCATAGATTTTCACGAAAGCTCCTTTTTCGTGTCGTAAACGTTATGCACCAGTATGGCTGCAATTCCTGTTCGGCGGCATGCCAGGAGGAACGCAGCCACACAATATTAACGGCAGGGAAACTCCCTCATAAGTCCCCAGGTCAACACCAGAGACACCGGCACGTTCTGGAAGCCCTCTTGTTCCTCGGGGGAGGGATAAAGCGCTTTTGAGTCGCGAATCTGATCATCAATGATGGACAGATAATTATCCGTTTTTAGCGATAGTTCATTGGGCTGGCAATACAACGCAGGTTCAGCAAGGGAATTGGCCGCCATGACACCGGAGCCGACGCCACTGATATACACCTTCAGCCGCTCAATGTCCGTTTCTTTTGCCTGCGTGTAGCCACCCACATTCAGGGCACTGGCAGGAGACATAACAGCAACGAGCCCGATATAGAGCCACAGTTTTTTGATGTTCAAGGTGAATCCCTCTTTTGGGGGTAATTGCCGGGAATGGCAGTTGAGGCGCCCTGTCTTTTCACAATCAACCGCACTTTACCCCAAAAAGCTCAGCCTGGCGTTGTTGTACTGCTCCTGCCCTCACCTGCCGATAACGGTGAACAACAATCGGTGTTCTGTCACTTGTTCAGCCCAGTGGGGAGCGGACAATATGAGACATACGTTCTATTTAGTCTCGCTGCGACAATGGCAGAAGGAGCACAGCATGGCGACAACGACCAACAACAAAGCCGACCCGATCGCATTGGGGCCCGATTCCCTGGCCTGGAAACACGCGGGGGATAATCTGCAATTACTGATGGCAGGGACAACCCTGCTGTTACAGGTTTCACACCCCGTGGTGGGCGCAGGTGTGGGCGATCATTCCGTGTTCAAGGAAGACCCCTGGGGGCGCCTGCAGCGCACCACCGAATGGGGACTTCGACTTCTGTATGGCGGACAGGAGGGCTCCCCACAGGCGGGCCGTGACCTGCGGGAAATGCATCGCAACATCAAGGGCGCAGACGAGAAAGGCCGCAAGTACTTTGCGCTGGACCCGGAAGCCTATGCCTGGGTACACATGACCACCTACTACACCATGGTCACGACCCAGCGGATGTTTGGCGACAAGCCATTCACCGCCAGCGAGGAAGCCCAGCTGTATCATGAGTGGGTCCAACAAGGGCGCGTGCTGGGGATTCGTGATCAGGACATGCCCCAGACGGTGCCGGCCTTCTGGGAATACTTCCACAATATGGTGGAAACCCGCCTGGAAAATACCGATACCGCACGCTACCTGCTGGATGTGAGCTTGAAGCAGGTGAAGAAGCCGCCACAACTGAGCATGATGCCGGACTGGCTGTGGGCCCGCTTTTACCGCCAGATTGGCAAAAACGCTACGCTTAGTACCTATGCCACCCTGCCCCATGCCTTGCGCCGCAAGCTGCATGTGCATTGGACCGGGCGACTGGCACGCCGCTTTGAACGCAAACGCCGGCTGATTCAACGGCTGGTGCCACTGGTTCCGGCCAAGGTACGCTACCTTCCCCCTGCCTATCTGTCGGTTACCGGTCAGCTGGAGCGGCTACGTCCGGTACTGAAAGAAGCGGCCTGACAGGACCCCGTGCAGGGGCATGCTTGCAGAGCCCCTGCAATATGTCAGGGCGTAATATAAAACCGCAAGACGCCAATGATCTGATTGTCTTCCGTACGAACCTCAACCCGCCAGCGCCCTTGCGAAGGCACCGGGATGTGGCGTTTGCGAGACCAGGTGCGGAAACCGGATTCACGACCCCCGTAAACCTTGAGAGGAATACGGTCGACTTGCTCGCCATCATGAAACCAGTAGTGATAGACATCCTGGCCAAGCCCCAACGGCGCCTTGATAGCCGTATAGGCGTAAAGGCCTTGCCCCACTTCGTCGCTGCTGAAAACCTCACCTTTCACCAGCGGTTTACGCTCTGATCGGCTGAACGACAGCGCCATGGCCCGCTCTTCCAGTGACAGGGTCAATGGCGGGACCAACGGCGCCAGCCAGCGAGGCGCCAGCGCAATAACACAGGACACCGCGATCAACCCCGCCCAGCGAAACCATTTTCGCGGCCCACCGAAACGCCAGAAGCTGGGTAACGCAAACAGCGCGGTCAGCCAGCCGGCCCAGGTAAGTGCGGAGTCCGTGCTCCAGTGGAAAATCAGCGGCAACAACACCAGCAGTGCCACAAACAACGCCCAGGCGTGAAAGCCAAAATACAACGCACGATGCCGGGCCAACCAGAAATACACCGGATCAATAATGCTCACCAGCGCCGCACTGATCACCAGCGTGGTGAAGAAGATATATTCCGCCCCACCTGACCACTGCAGCAACACAAACGGCAGGCTGAAGAAAAAGGCTTCCTGATGCACCGCCTGCAGCATGAGTTTGAGAAACCCCTGGGACACCCCTTCCATCGCGGTACCGGCAAAGCGCTGTTGCCACAACCCCTCGGTGAGCAGCAACAACCAGCTGAATACCAGAAAGCCGGTGAGCACGGCGGCGAGCCAGGGCTGGCGCTCCACCAGGAAATAACTCGATAACCCCAACGCAAAACTGATGACGGCCCACAGGTGGCGCACCTGATATAGCTTGTTGGTGAGGGCTTGAAGGGAAAGGGGCAAAACGACGCTCCGTCGACGGTTTGGCTGTTCGACGTACTATAGCGATGTGGGTTCCCGAAGACAGCAGGACGCAGAGAAGGAATAGGGAGAACCCGGCGCAGCGAGAAACAACTCTCGCTGCGCGCGGTGCTCACGCGGCCCTGAAATCAGCCGGCAAAATTGAGCAGTACACCTGCGGCGACGGCAGAACCAATCACCCCGGCCACATTCGGGCCCATGGCATGCATGAGCAGGAAGTTGTGGGGATTGGATTCCAGGCCGACCTTGTTGGCCACCCGGGCCGCCATGGGCACGGCGGACACCCCCGCCGCCCCGATGATGGGATTCACCGGGTGGTGGCTGAAGCGATTAAGCAATTTGCCCATGATGACACCGGTGGCGGTGCCGATCATGAATGCCGCCAGACCCAACGCCAGAATCCCCAGTGTCTCCATGACCAGGAATTGCTCGGCGCTGAGCTTCGAGCCCACGGCCAGCCCCAGCATGATAGTCACCACATTGATCAGCGGCCCGCTGGTGGTGTCCACCAGACGGCTGACCACACCGGATTCCTTCATCAGGTTGCCAAAGCAGAACATGCCCAGCAGCGGCGCGGCATCAGGCAGCACCAGTGCCACCAGGATCAGCAGCAGGACCGGGAACAGGATCTTCTCCACCTGGCTGACCGGGCGCAACTGTTCCATCTTGATCTTGCGCTCGTTCTCATTGGTGAAAGCGCGAATGATCGGCGGCTGAATGATCGGCACCAGGGCCATGTAGGAATACGCGGCCACCGCAATGGCCCCAAGCAGCTCAGGTGCCAGTTTGGTGGTTACGTAGATGGAGGTAGGGCCATCTGCACCGCCAATGATGCCGATGGCGGCGGCGTCCTGAAGGCTGAAGTCGAGACCGACCCAGTTCAGTGCCAGCGCCCCCAGCAGGGCAGCAAAAATACCGAACTGTGCCGCCGCACCCAGCAACAGGGTACGCGGGTTGGCCAGCAACGGACCGAAGTCGGTCATGGCGCCCACGCCCATGAAGATCAGCAGCGGGAAGATGCCGGTGGTCAGCCCTACGGTGTAGATCAGGTAGAGAATCCCGTCACCGTAGTTGGCCTGCACCGCAAGGTGGTGCAACTGGTCGTGAACCAGCGGGCCCACCGCTTGTGAGGCTTTATAGAGCGCCTGACGGCCCACTTCCGGGTCCAGCCCCATCACCTGTGCCATGCTGGCAATCAGGCCCTGGTCGCCAAAGTGCAGCGCCTGACTGATGGCAGACTCCGCCAGGCCCGCCGCCGGAATGTTGGCCAGAATGCCACCAAACCCGATCGGGAGCAGCAGTAACGGCTCGAACTTCTTGTGTACCGCCAGCCACAACAGCCCCAGGCACACCAGCATCATGATCAGCTGGCCGCCGCTCATGTGGTACAGGCCGGTACTGGTCCAGAGGGTTTCCAGTTTATCCATTGGCCGGCTCCACACTCAGCAGGGGTTGCCCAACGGTAACGGCATCGCCTTCCTTCACCATGACCTCGGTGATGATGCCCGCCTCCGGGGTGGACACGTCGGTTTCCATCTTCATGGCTTCCAGCACCATGATCTTCTGGCCTTCAGTCACCCGGTCACCGGGCTTCACCAGCACCTTGAAGATGTTGCCGGCCAGCGGAGCCGGTACCGGCACGCTGTTGGCCGGATCGCCGGACGCCGCCACAGGCGCTTCCGCGCTGCTGCTGCCACCCAGCGACTTGATGCCGGTGACATCGCCACCGTCACTGACTTTGACGGTGTACTGCTTGCCATCCACGTCGACGGTATAGACGCCTTCGCTGTTGGCTGCCGCTGGCGCCTGACCATTGGGCACCGGCTCAAAGGCGGAGGCATCGCCACGTTTTTCCAGGAATCGCAGACCGATTTGCGGGAACAAGGCATAGGTCAGCACATCGTCATCACGGCGCTCACCGTCCGCCAGACGCAGACCCTTGTCGCTCGCCAGCGAGGCGACTTCGTCACGCAGGCTGTCCATCTCGTTGTCGATCAGGTCACCGGGGCGGCAGGTAACGGGCTCATCGCCTTCCAGGGCGCGGGCCTGCAGCTCGCTGTTGAACGGCGCAGGGGCGGCACCGTATTCCCCGCGCAACACGCCGCGGGTTTCCTTGCTGAGCACTTTGTAGCGCTCGCCGGACAGCACATTCAATACCGCTTGGGTTCCTACGATCTGGGACGTCGGGGTCACCAGCGGGATATAGCCCAGATCCTTGCGGACGGCAGGAATTTCTTCCAGTACGTCATCAAAACGGTCTGCCGCGCCCTGCTCTTTCAACTGGCTTTCCATGTTGGTGAGCATGCCGCCAGGCACCTGTGCAACCAGAATGCGTGCATCGACACCGCGCAGGCTGCCTTCGAATTTTGCGTACTTCTTGCGAACGTCCCGGAAGTAGCTGGCAATGTTGTTGAGTTTCTTCAGGTCCAGGCCGGTGTCACGGTCTGTGCCTTCCAGCATGGCCACGACCGACTCGGTGGGGCTGTGGCCGTAGGTCATCGACATGGAAGAGATGGCGGTATCCACATTGTCGATCCCCGCTTCCGCGGCTTTCAACGCGGTGGCGGTGGACAACCCCGTAGTGGCATGGCACTGCATGTGGACAGGAATGCTCAGGGTCGCCTTGAGACGCGTGACCAGCTCGAAGGCATCCGCAGGACGCAACAGGCCAGCCATATCCTTGATCGCAACCGAGTGCGCGCCCATTTGCTCGATCACCTTGCCCTGCTCGACCCACATATCCATGGTGTGCACCGGGCTCACGGTGTAGGCGATGGTGCCCTGGGCGTGCTTGCCCTGCTTCACGACCGCAGCGATGGCGCGCTCGATATTGCGCATGTCATTCATGGCGTCGAACACACGGAACACATCCACACCGTTTTCCGCGGCGCGTTCAACAAAGGCGTCGACCACATCGTCTGCATAGTGGCGGTAGCCCAGCAGGTTCTGACCGCGCAGCAGCATTTGCTGCGGGGTCTTGGGCATGGCGTTTTTCAGTTCACGAATACGCTCCCAGGGATCTTCCCCCAGATAACGAATACAGGCGTCAAAGGTGGCCCCGCCCCAGGACTCCAGAGACCAGAAACCGATTTCGTCCAGCGCAGCAGCAATGGGCAGCATGTCGTCCAGACGCATGCGAGTGGCAAACAGGGACTGGTGGGCGTCGCGCAGCACCACATCGGTGATGCCAAGTGGCTTTCGATCACTCATGGGGGATTTCCGGATTATGACTGGGACTGCCGATGCTGACGCACGGCGCTTTCAATGGCTTTGATGACGGCTGCCGGCGGTACATCACTGCGGGCAGGGGCAGGGGCCGCAGACGGTGCGGCAACTTCAGGAGCGACAGGCGCTTGTCCAAAACGCTGCACCAGCGCCGACATCAAGGTGGTAACGCCCACCAGGATGATCAGGAAGACAAACACGACCCCCATGCCAACCAGCATGAGCTCGAGGCCCTGGTTCATCAATGAGTCCATGGAACACTCCTTCGACGGTTCCGTTGGCGGTTAACCGGCGAAGCGACCAGACCCACAACGTGGATCTGGCCGGGGCCACCTTTTGGGTGATCCTTAGCCAACGCCGGTTTCCGCGCAATGTAGGCGCATTGTCGACAATCTGCAATGAGACGACTGGAGGGGGTGGGTGGTGGTTTTGATCAATCAGGCAGGGAAAAAGTGTTTTTCTAACGGTTCGCCCGTACCTGTCATTGCCTCTGGCTCAATGCAGTAACCACTCACCATGAGGCACTAGCGGCAAAAGGGGCTTCGCGGATTTGAGAGAATGGCTCGCCGCACGCCCCATGCTGTAGGAGCGTCGCTCGCGGCGCGATAATCCAGGCCTGGATCAAACCACAGAGGGCACAGAGACCACTGAGAAAAGATGGTCTTACGCTCTGTCCTGCTTTAACGGTTCTGGTTATCGCGCCGCGACCGAGCGCAGCGAAGGAACGCCCGCAGGGCGGCCCCGAAGGGGTGAGCGGAGCGAATAACCGACGCCTACGGCAAGCAGGGAGGAGTCAATCGGGCTTTTCCCGCAAATCGGCGAAGACCCGAAAAAAGCATGGGGCTAAAACGAAAAAAGGCACCCGATTGGGTGCCTTCTTTCTTTGTATGGCGCGCTGGGGAGGAGTCGAACCCCCGACCTTCTGGTTCGTAGCCAGATGCTCTATCCAGCTGAGCTACCAGCGCTTTTCCATCTCGTTGCTGTATCGCCCCGAGAGGCTGCGCATTATTCCGAAAGCCCCTCGATGAGTCAAGCGCAGATCGCTCAAAAGTTCAGCAATCAGTCTTCTTCTGTTTCCATCTGCTTTTGCAGGTAGTTTTCGATACCCACCAGATCGATCAGATTGAGTTGGGTTTCCAGCCAATCCACGTGCTCTTCCTCGGATTCCAGGATGCGCTTGAGCAGATCACGGCTGATGTAATCCTGGATGGATTCCATGTAGGCAATCCCTTCACGCAGATCAGGAATGGCCATTCTTTCCAGTTTCAGGTCGCACTGGAGCATTTCTTTGGTGTTCTCGCCAATCATCAGCTTGCCGAGATCCTGCAGGTTGGGGATACCTTCCAGGAACAGAATACGCTCCACCAGCCAATCGGCGTGTTTCATCTCGTCGATGGACTCGTGGTATTCCTTTTCATACAGGGCTTGCAGGCCCCAGTCCTGGTACATCTTGGCGTGCAGAAAGTACTGGTTAATCGCTACCAGTTCATTGCCGAGTGCCCGGTTCAGGTACTCAATGGCCTTGGCGTCGCCTTTCATGGGGGAATCTCCGTCCTGTGAACATGGGTTTGGGGTACCCGTATTGTTCAGCAATAACGTGACAGAGACAAGTCAAACAAAGGAAAAGCGCTTGCAATACAAGCGCTTATGGAAATGAGAACGATTTTTATGCCGGCTGTGGCCAATAGACCACAGCTTCATTGGAAGAGTGCGAGAAAGAGGACGTCTGGCTTGCGCTACGGGCCTCACGCAGTTCCTGACGGGCGTGTCGGGCACATTTTCCACACTGACTTCCAACCCCAAGTTCCCGACGAAGATCACGCAGGCTGTCGCAGCCGTTTTCGACCGCTTCCCGTATTTGGTTGTCAGTAATGCCCTTACAGATACAAACGTACATATAACGCCATTCCTCAATCTCTGGGGACGATGCTAAACCTAACGCGAATCATTATCAACTACTTTTGTTCATGTTTCTCTTTGCCGTAATGACCCGGTCACAGGGCGCCGCACCCAGTGATGCCCTCCAGGAGTGTTCCCACCCCAGCACAGCGCGTCCTGCGGGCTCGATCCCTCGCAAACAAAGACAGAAAGAACGCTGACCATGGGGCAAGAGACCACAGAGGGAGACCGGTTCGCTCCAGGTGATGCCCTTTTCAGGTTTGGTTATCTGCACCAATGAAGTGCCAACAGACGGGTGAAAAGAAATCCGGGATGAGAGGAGCATAAAAAAACCCGCCGAAGCGGGTTTTTTTAAGTGCCTTACTGATCCATAGATCAGGAAGTCTTCTTCTTGGCAGGTGCACGCTTGCGTGCAGCCTTCTTGGCTGGCGCTTTGCGGGTGGCCGCCTTTTTCGGAGCCGCTTTCTTGGCAGCCGCTTTTTTCTTGGCAGGAGCTTTGCGAGTTGCCGCTTTTTTGGCTGCAGTCTTGCGCTTGGGCGCAGCAGACTTCTTGGCAACGCGCTTGGCCTTGGCAGCGGCACGCTTGGCGGCGGCCTTGGCTTTCTGCTCGGCTTTCTTCTGATCCGCTTTGGCTTTTTTAGCCAGCTTGCGTTCGTGATCACGCAGCTTGGCTTTCAGGTTGCGCTCAGCGGTACGCAGTTTTTTCACTTCACGGGCAACAACTTTCTTGGCTGCCTGGATCTCGGCGCGCATTACCTTGGTTTCACCGCGCAGATCCTGAAGCTTGAGACGAAGGGTGTTCATCTTGCCGCGAGCGGTGTCAACAGCACGCTTCGCCGCAGCGGTCGGTTTTGCTTTCGCCTTGTCACGCTTGGCCGCAGTATCTGCACGCAGCTTGGTGAGTTTACCGTTCTCGGTCTCAAGTTTGGTGCGGTGCTTGCCCAGCTTGCCTTCAACCTGAGCCACTTTCTTCTGGGCCTGGTCCACAGCCTTCTGCTGCAGTTTTACCTTGCCTTCAGCGTTGGAAACAGATTTCGGCAGTGCCGGAGCTTTCGGTGCTGCCGCCTTTTTTGCTGCTGGTTTACGGGCCGCAGTTTTTTTTGCGGCAGCCTTCTTTGCTCGAGCCATGTTTGATCTCCTAAGCTATAGCGTTGTCATCATTACTGCGACAAGGGAAAAATAGCATAAAAAAAAATCGGTTGGTACATTATTTGATCAATTCAAAATTTCTTTTTTCATTTGCGTCCTCTTTTTCTCTTTTTCCAAAAAAATCGGCAATGAAAATTACGCGCAAACGAAGTGTTTTTTCTGTTTCTGTCTTCCCTCCAAACGATAAAATAATCGACACCGTTATCCCGTCTTTTTGTCTCTGATACCTCCCATTACGCACCCCTTCCGGCTTCACACCGCCAAAAGATGCGTTTTTTATGCATGCAGGCAGGTATATAAAAGGAAGGAGCTACCGAGTGGCCCCGGGCAACGCCGGTTCTTTGACAATAAATAATTCGCTGCGGCTTTCTGCTCAATCCCTGCAAACACCTCTGCCCTCCCTTCTGCGTCCGTGCCCTGCCCTGCACAAAGAAAACCTCGCTTTCAAAACACGCATTTCTGTACCGCCCAGAAGATCAAGGAAGAAAAATAAGCGCCCCCCTGGGGGCCCAACCCCGGCTGGCAACATTATTTTGGGTAGAACAGTGACAAAATGATTGGCTGTTTGACGGAGGATAATGCTGCTGCCGGGTCTCCCGGACCGGACGGCTCTTATGGCCGTTGAGGCAGTCTGGCAACCAGTAGCACACACTTATGTGATGACGAGCTCGGTCTTATACCTAAGGAGCCTGTATGCAAATGGGCGCCGCTTAATCTGAACCACCTGCATGGGCAAGCCATCTCTGTCAGCATTTTCCAATGCGTTATCCCGCAGGTTAAAGGCGGCGTTACTCTGCACAGAAAGACACGCCAAGCAGCAGGAGGGGACCCCTCTCAAAGGGAGAGTCATCAAGGTGGCGATAGCGATGCGCAGCAGCTTACAGGGGGAGGACAGAGAGAAGCGATGGGCCGGCGAGCCGGCAGAAACAAAAAAGGAAGCCGAAGCTTCCTTTTCTTTATGACGATGGTGAGCAGATTCAGGCTTTCAGGCCACTCAGCACCCGATCACGAATGTCGTCAACAGAACCCACGCCAGCCACACGGACATAAGCCGGAGCATTGGCCTCGCCTTTGGCGGCCAGATCCTGATAGAAATCCACCAGAGGACGGGTCTGGGACTGGTAGACTTCCAGGCGCTTGCGAACCGTCTCTTCCTGGTCGTCATCGCGCTGCACCAGCTCTTCACCGGTTTCGTCATCCTTGCCTTCGACTTTCGGCGGGTTGTACTTCACGTGGTAGACACGACCCGATGCCGGGTGCACGCGGCGACCACTGAGCCGCTCGATGATTTCTTCATCATCCACGTCAATTTCAACAACGAAATCGATATCCACACCCTGCTCAACCAGAGCCTGGGCCTGGGGAATGGTGCGCGGGAAGCCGTCGAACAGGAAACCGTTGGCGCAGTCATCTTCTGCGATACGCTCCTTGACCAGACCCAGAATGATGTCGTCGGAAACCAGGCCGCCAGCGTCCATCACTTTCTTGGCTTCCAGGCCCAGCGGAGTCCCCGCTTTTACCGCAGCGCGCAGCATGTCACCGGTGGAAATCTGAGGAATATTGAACTGTTCCTTGATGAACTGCGCCTGGGTGCCCTTGCCCGCACCGGGGGCACCAAGCAGGATGACACGCATAGGATTCTCCAACTTTCTGTGGTCAAAAGAGGCATCAGGGGGCCTCCGAAGGGGTGCAACTTTACCCTGAGGCCCCGTTCATCACAAGGGACAGCCGTTGCGACCTAGGTCGCAAGCGGTCAGTTAGCCGGATTACGGCGAACCCAATTGCAGGGCCGCCGGAGAGGTCTGGGGCATCGTCAAGGGGACGGGGGCCGCACTGATGGCAGCCTGATCCACCGAGGCACCCGGTGCCGGCGTATAACGGGCTCCGATCACCAGATCCGCGTCGCTGTCCGGATACGCCTGCAGCCAGTCCCCCTCCGTCAGCACCACCGAAGCAGGGAAACTTGGCACGACCTGGCGGTGGGCAGCCAAAGGCTGGCCTTGCGAACCGGCCTCACGAATATAGACAAACAGAGTGCCCCCAGCGGGCAGGTCTCCCCCCTGAACCACGGATCGAATGGAGGCAAACACTCCCTGGCGCGCTTTCTGTGCACGGGCATTGTCCAGCCCCCTGCGGAGCAAATCGCCTGTCTCACCCTCGCCATGGCGGCTCAATAATGATTCCCAGCCCTGTATGGAAAGGTCATAGCGCCCCGCCCGGTCGGCAGACATGGCCAGTAACATCCAGGCGCCATCATGGGCCGGTTCACGGTCAAGCACCCAGCGAATGTCTTCCAGTGCCGGGTCAGTGAGCTTGCCGCCGGCCTGTTCAATACGGGAGCGAGCCAACAGCAAATGCATGGAGGGGTCATCCGGTGCCAGCGCCACCGCTTTCAGCGCCGCTTCCTCGCTTTGCACCGGGGCACCGAGTTGGTCGTACAGTGAGCCCAGCGCGTACCATCCGATGGCGGAAGGATTGTGGGTGAGCTCGGACTGCAGCACCCGCACCAGCGCCCCGGCCGGCACATCTGCTGCCGCCTTGGTGGGGGGCTTGCCGGCAATGATGTCTTGAGCCACCGAACGGTAATCCTGTTGATGCTGCAACCAGGGGCCGGTGTGTTCGTTATAGCCAATCAGACCATAGCCTGCCGCAGCCAGTACAACGACGATCAGGGGAATACCCAACGCCCCACTCACCGACCGCCCGGCCTTGCGGGCTTCCTGTCGCCACAGCCACCACAGCATGACCGCCAGCACCAGCAGCATGATCAACGCCACAACTATCCACATCATGAGGCGTCTCCTTCATCATCATTGGCTTTGGCACTGGCGTGGCGGAGCAGCATAACGATCAGTAGGCCGCCCCCACCCAGCAGGATCAGCGGTACCAGCCATAGCACCGAAGTCTGTGCATTGACCGGCGGACGATAGCTGACAAAGTCGCCGTAGCGGGAGACAAAATAGTCGACGATTTCATCGTCACTTCGTCCTTCCAGAATCATGCTGTGCACCCGGGTACGCATATCCTGGGCAATGCCCGCGTCAGAATCGGAAATGCTCTGGTTCTGGCACTTGGGGCAACGCAGCTCTTCGGTCAGCACCCGAAAGCGTTGCTCTTGCTGTTCATTGTCGAACTGGTAAACATCAATGGCTGCCAGGGCCGCAACCGGCAGCAAGCTTGCCAGCAGAGCACACAGGAAAAAACGCTTCATTGTGCACCTCCCTGACCACTTTGCTCAGCGGGCATCAAAGGCAAGAACTTCTCCTTCCATACCCGTTCATTCAGATCACCGGCATGACGCAGCACAATCTCGCCCTGCGGATTGATCAGGAATGTCTCCGGAGCGCCATAGACCCCCAGGTCCAGACCCAGCTGGCCATCCGCATCGACAATCACATGGGTGAAGGGGTTGCCGAGATTCGCCAGGTACTGACGGGCCGCCGGTGTTTCATCTTTATAGTTCAAGCCGGCGATAGGCACTCCCTGCGCCGCCAGAGCCAACAGGAAGGGGTGCTCGACATGACAGGTCGGGCACCAGGTCGCCCACACATTCAACAACTGCCAACGCCCGGTCAGGGACGCTTCGGTAACGGTTTCTTCGGTCAACAATGACGACAAAGAGAATGCCGGTACCGGTTTGCCCACGAGTGCCGAAGGCAGCTCTTGCGGATCACGACCGAGGCCACTGGCCAGCAACACCGCAAGCAGGATGAACCCCAGCAGCGGCAGGAACACCCAGGGGGAATTAGGCTTCATTGGTCGCTCCTTTTTGTTCACGCTCTGATACGCGCTGGACACTGTCATCGGCAAACCGCTGACGGCGATAACGCTTGTCGGACAGCGCCAGCCCACCACCCAGAGCCATGATCAGGGCGCCCAACCAGATCCAGCGGATACCGGGTTTGAAGTAGATACGCACGGCCCAGGCCTCTCCCCCTTTAAGCGGCTCGCCCATGGCCACATACAAGTCGCGCCAGAAACCGGCATCAATTGCCGCTTCAGTCATGATCTGCCGGCCAGCATGGTAGGTACGCTTCTCCGGGTGCAGCAACACAATGGGTTGATCCTGCCAGTAGACCTGGAAGTGGCCTCGCGTAGCATCGAAGTTCGGGCCACGGTATTCGTCAAGGCTCTCGAACACGAAGCGGTAGTCCCCAAGTGTTGCCTCGTCACCGGGTGCCATGCGGATATCCCGCTCCACTTCGTGAAAACTCACCAGGGCGATCCCCGCTACCATGACGGCCAAACCGCAGTGAGCAATCACCATGCCCCAGTAACTGCGGCCAAGCTTTCGCAGCCCGGTGAAGAGCCCCTGTTGATAGGCCAACGCCCGACGCAACACATCATCCACATGGGCAAAGATCAGATAACACGCCAGCATGATGGCCACCACACCCTGCCAGGGGGACGGCTCCGGGATACGGGCGCCGAACCAGCCCGCCACAATGGCAGCCGGCACCAGCGGCAACAAACGCTTGACCAGTATGCCGCTGTCCTGGCGCTTCCAGTTGCTGAAAACCCCGGGAATCAGCAGCAGGATCAGCAGGAACGTCAGCGGCACGAAGAAGCCGTTGAAGTAAGGGCTGCGAATGGAAATCTTCAGATCCATCCATTCAAAAAACAACGGGGCGATGGTCCCCACCAACACGACAGACATGGCGGTCAGCAGCAGCAGGTTATTGCCCAACAGGAATGCCTCGCGGGACAACGGTTTGAAACCGGCATTGCTACGCAAGGCGGATGCACGTGCGGCGAACAGCGTCAGCCCCCCACCCGCAACCACCACAAGGAAACCCAGGATAAAGGCACCGCGTTCCGGGTCATTGGCGAAGGCATGCACCGAGGTCAGCACGCCAGAACGCACCAGGAACGTGCCCAGCAAACTCATGGAAAAAGTGATAATCGCCAACAACACCGTCCAGGCGCGGAACATGTTGCGCTTTTCACTGACCGCCAGCGAATGGATCAGCGCTGTCCCGGCCAGCCAGGGCAACAGGGAGGCATTTTCTACCGGATCCCAGAACCACCAGCCACCCCAACCCAGTTCGTAATAGGCCCACCAGGAACCCAGCGCGATGCCTACGGTCAGGAAACACCAGGCAACGGTCGTCCAGGGACGCGCCCATCGGGCCCAGGCCGGATCCAGGTTGCCGGCCAGCAAACCGGCGATGGCAAAAGCAAAGGCGACGGAAAAGCCTACATACCCCATATAAAGCATGGGCGGGTGCACAATCAGCCCGGGGTCTTGCAGCAGCGGATTCAGGTCGGCGCCATCAAGGGGAAACCAGGGCAAGGTGCGATCGAACGGGTTGGATGTGAGCAGCATGAACAGCAGGAAACCCACCGCAATCATGCCCATCACGGACAACACCCGAGCCACCATCACCAGGGGCACACTGCGACTGAGCAACCCGACCATGGCGCCCCAACCCGCCAGCATCCAGCCCCACAACAGCAACGAGCCTTCGTGCCCCCCCCAGATGGCGGACAGCCGATAAGCTAACGGCAATGCCGAATTGCTGTGGTTGGCAACATAGGAAACCGAGAAGTCATTGTTATAGAAGCAGTAGCCCAGCATGACCATGGCAATCGTCATGGCCAGCCACTGTAACCAGGCTAACGGGCGGGCGTACCACTGCCATGCGACGATATCGCGTTGCACGCCGATCAAAGGGAACACAGACAGACACAGGGCCGCTGCCAATGCCAACCAAAGGGAAAGATGACCGATTTCTGCCGCCACGAAAGCTCCTGAATCTGCAAAAAGGGGTTAATCGCCCAGCGAATACCTGTCCCTGCCGTGCTGCGCGCGCATAGCATCTGTGCATGGTAAGGCAATTGCAAGTCCGTGCCGGAGGGGGTGACGCCCCCTTTTATTGTCCCTCAGAGGTCCGACAACCGTCTTTTTTGTCCGTTCATCGGTCATTTTCGGTAACAACATCACTCCGACATATTTTGAGACGCTTGCTATTCGTATGCTTTCACTATGCTTTGCTAGTATCAGTCTCGCCATGACAGCGTGTCACCCGGCTGACGAAAAAACGACATAAATCATCCATATACTCGGAATGCGCCGCCTTGGCCTTCATGGAGTAAGATTTTGAGCACAACACCAGAACAGAAGTCTTCTTACGCTCGCGAGGATCTGCTCGCCTGCGCCCACGGGGAGCTCTTTGGCCCCGGCAACGCACGGCTGCCCTTGCCGAACATGCTGATGATCGATCGCATTGCTCACATCAGCGACGAAGGCGGCAACTATGGCAAAGGCCAAATCATTGCCGAACTGGATATCACCCCTGATCTCTGGTTTTTCGACTGCCACTTCGAGAGCGACCCGGTCATGCCGGGCTGTTTGGGTCTGGATGCTACCTGGCAACTGCTGGGCTTTTTCCTCGGCTGGAAAGGCAACCCTGGCCGCGGCCGGGCACTCGGTGTTGGCAACGTGAAATTTTCCGGGCAGATCCTGCCCACCGCCAAGAAAGTCACCTATCGACTGGATGTGAAGCGGGTGATCACCCGCAAACTGATTCTCGGCATCGCTGACGCCACTGTGTCGGTGGATGGCCGCGACATCTACAGCGCCGAAGACCTGCGGGTCGGCCTGTTCACTTCCACCGACGGATTCTAGGAGTTCCCCATGCGCCGCGTCGTAATTACTGGCATGGGCATCGTGTCCTGTCTGGGCAATGATGCCGACACCGTTACCCAATCACTGAAGGAAGGCCGTTCCGGCATTCGCTTCAACGATACCTATAAGGAAATGGGTATGCGCAGCCAGATTGCTGGCGTGCCGGACATCAATCTGGATGATTTCATCGACCGCAAGCCGCGTCGCTTCATGGGGGATTCTGCGGGCTACGCCTATGTTGCCATGCAACAAGCCATTGCCGATGCCGGGCTGTCCGAGGCTGAAGTCAGCAACGAGCGCACCGGCCTGGTCGCCGGCTCTGGCGGCCACTCTTCCCTGAACCAGGTGGAAGCCGCCGATATCGCTCGCTCCCGTGGCGTCAAACGAGTGGGCCCTTATATGGTGCCGCGCGTCATGGCCTCCACCGTGTCCGCCTGTCTGGCCACACCGTTCAAGATTCAGGGCGTCAATTACTCCATCACCTCTGCTTGCGCCACCAGCGCCCACTGTATTGGTAACGCGGTAGAGCAAATCCAGCTGGGCAAACAGGATCGCGTGTTTGCCGGTGGGGGTGAAGAAGAGCACTGGGCACTGAGCTGTCTGTTCGATGCCATGGGCGCCCTGTCCAGCAAGTACAACGACACGCCGGAAACAGCCTCCCGTGCCTACGACGCGACCCGTGACGGCTTCGTCATCGCCGGTGGCGGCGGGATGCTGGTGCTGGAAGCCCTGGAGGTTGCCCAGGCCCGCGGCGCCAAAATCTACGCAGAAGTGGTGGGCTACGGTGCCACCAGTGATGGCCATGACATGGTTGCCCCCAATGGCGAAGGGGCCGCGCGCTGCATGCGTCAGGCCATGGCCCAGTTTGAGGGTCAGGTGGACTACATCAACGCCCATGGTACCAGCACCCCGGTGGGTGACGTGGCGGAGCTGAAAGCCATCCGCGAAGTGTTTGGTGACAATGCACCGGCCATCGGCTCCACCAAGAGCCTGTCTGGCCACAGCCTTGGGGCCGCCGGCGTCCACGAAGCCATTTACTGCCTGCTGATGATGCAGAACAACTTCACCGCCCTGAGCGCCAACATTGAAACCCTGGACGAAAAGGCAGAAGGCTTGCCAATTCTGACCACCGGCAAGGACACCGGCCCCAGTGTTGTGATGAGCAACAGCTTCGGCTTCGGTGGCACCAATGCCAGCCTGCTGATGAAGAAGTGGGACTGAAGAGCAGTTAACAGCTAATAGTGAACAGTTAACCGCGAAACAGAAAAACCGGCGAAAGCCGGTTTTTCTGTTTTGAACGTAGTGCGTGTTGCTAGAACTTGTGAATCAGCCCGACGGAAAAGGCCATGCCGGATTCGTCCACATCAGTGGTGGAGCCCACCGGGTCGAAGTCGGTATCCGAGGCGGAAACCAGCGCATAGGTGGTGGTCTGATCGCCGAGCGTGTAGTCCGCGCCCACCGTCAGCATCTTGATATCCAGATCCAGATCACTGCTGTCCAGCATGCCAATTTGCCCCTTCAGGGCAATACGCTCGCTGAGCCCAAAACGGCCGCTGAGCAGATAGGACATCAGATCCCCTTCATCGCCACCGTAGGGGTCAAATTCACTGCGCTCAACAATAGCACCGAACTGCGCGCTGTCACCCAGATTGAGCCCGAACGAGCCGCGCAGGGTATCAAGATCCCCACCGATGAGCGGGCCAAACGGAGCAAAATCAATACTGGTATAACTGCTCTCATAGGCCAGTGCAGCATAGATCGCCTCCGCTTCAAGCGTTGCGGAAAGCCCCCAGGTATCTGTCAGGCCATCCTGGGTTCGTGCATTGGCACCGGTACCCACCACCTCCTCTTCACCGGGGGCGACCTGCGCGCGGACGGTGACACCGCCGAAATCAGGGCTTTGCCAGTTTACCGTGTTGCTGTTGCGGCGCTGGCCAAGGAACACCACATCCATATCCGCGACGGTGTCGTTGAATTGGTCAATCCTGCCTTCGGCCAGTTTAACGACGCTGTCGTAACGGCCAGCGAAGACCTTACCGGCTGCGCTGCTCAGGCCAAGAAAGCTGTTACGGGTGCCGAAGGTATCGCTGCTGTCACCGTCGGCGTCATAGCTGACTTCCATTTGATAAATCACGCTCAGGCGATCATTAATCAGCGGCTCCTCTCCCTTAATGCCCAGGCGGGAATTGTTGCTGGAGACAAACCAGGCGTCAGACAGACCCTCTTCTGAAAACACCAACCCTTGTGGGTAATCACGGGTTTTGTCCAGACTCAGGTTCAATTTACCGTAAAAGGTAGGGGCCCCCAGGGCCGACACCGGCAAGGCTCCTGCAATGGCTGCGGCCATCAATGTTTTATTCATTTCCCTTCTCCCTGTTTGGAAATTGTGCAACACGCGCCTCAATATATGACGCTTTAGTGACAACCAACAACTGGAAAAAGGGAGGATTCTGGCCAGAGCGCGGACGTTATCCGCTTTACTTCCAACTGACGACGCCACCAACAAAAAGCCATCTCGGATGTGAGGAAAGATTGACTCCCAACTCGCCGTAGGAGCGTCGCTCGCGGCGCGATT
>NZ_AQOQ01000047.1:0-19875 GCF_002888555.1 Alcanivorax sp. MD8A
GCGACGCTCCTACAAAGAAACCGATCCGCTCTCTGCGCCCTGGTGATGCCACCTGTGGGAGCTTGCCTGCAAGCGATTCTCTCCCCCATCGCCTGCAAGCAGGCTCCCACACAAAAATAGAGAACACCCGACAAGGAGCGCGATGATGCGCTACGCTCCTACGGCAAGCTATCGGGCTTCTCCCTCAAATCCGCGATGAACCAAAAAAAAAACGGGTACCCGAGGGGGGTACCCGTCAAAAGACACCACTAAGGGGTTAGCGGTGTGCGCTACAACACTGTTTGGTGCTCAGTCGGCCTTTTTCTTGCGCGACTGACGCTTAACCGGTGCCTTGTCTTCCGCATCATCCAGTGCCCTGGTGAGCTCTTGCACCCGTTTTTCCAGCTCTTCCACTTCACGTTTGTTAGGCAAGCCCAAGCGGGACAGCGCCTTGTTCAAACGATCATCGAAGGCCTTCTCCATCTTTTCCATGGTTTCGCCGGTGTGATGACGAACCCGTTCCTTTATTTCTTCGACCCGGGACTCGGTCTTGTCCTTGGTCTGCTTTTCCACTTCACGCCCGGCTTCAACCAAGGCATCGAAAAAGCCACTACCCTCTTCTTCCGCGCGAGCGAAAGCGCCCAAACCGGCCAGCCAGATCTGGTGGGTATACTTGCGAATGTCTCTAGACGCCCCTGTCAGGGCTTTCAACGGGCTGACGCGCCCTTCTTTTTCGTTCTGATTATCGGACATGGTCCAAACTCCCGAAGGCAATTCCACGAGCGAATGCAGCGGGAAAACAACACACAACATCGTCAACGCGGAGAGAAGTATAAGAGGGTGACACTGAAGGGTGGCAGTTTTCTGTCAGACAATCGTTCAAGACAGAATCAAGCGCCTACATTTTATCCGTATTTGTTACCTTTGCGGCTCGTCGTCGTCATCCCGGTTCGGCCGGCGCCCGCCAATCAGGCCCACACCACGCGCCAAATCCATGGCCCGGTCACGAATCACCTCCCGGGAACGGCCAGTGAGCAGGTCGACAAAACGCTTTCGCAAACGCTCTTCCAGCCGATCTGCCCCCTCTTCCAGACGACGATCAATCTTTCGCTCGATTCTGGGGCCAAGAATGAAGTGCCCTACCAACCCCAGAACCAGTAGCGTTAGCAGAGATGACGCTACTGCAGCTGCAAATAACAACCACCCCAGTGTGGTGACGTCGATCTGCAGCGTTTCCACTTATGATACCCCGAACATGAACACCAGCTGGAAGACCCCGGCCATGGCGCCGAGGAAGCCCCCCACCACAATGAGGATCCACTCGTCTTCCTGAAATGCCGGCCGCAACAGATCCTGGAATTCCCCGGAGCTAAGCGCCTGCATGCGTTCGGACATGATTTTTTCGACGATGGCACCACGTTCGCGGTTGAAGCCCTGATCCTCAAATGGCTCGACGGCAAGATCCACCGCTTTCTCTTCTACCGCTTTTTTCAGGTCTGCATACCCTTCCGGTCCAACCGTGAGCTGAGCAGCCGTGCGCACAACGCCACCATTGAGCAACGGCTTGAGGTGCCGTTTGATGAGGGCCTTGGTGCGGTCGCCGCGGGGCCCATTCACCACCTGGTACATGATATTGCGCAGGGTGATCACTTCTTCAGTGGACAGGCGGGCAAACGACTCTGCCACATCTTTCTGACGTTTCAGGAACAGGCCCTGAATCCGGAAAGGGCCAACCTTCACCGGGTTAAGCGGACGGAAAATCAGGTTCAACGCCAGCCAGTTGGTCGCAATCCCGACAAGAAATCCAAAAAGCGGCAACACCCAGTTACTGGGCATCAGGATAAACACCGGCACCTGAATCAGACCAAACAGAAACCCGAAGTACAGTCCCGAGTTGGTCACGAAGCGGAATTCCGGATCACCCACTTCGCGGAACATCTGCACCATGAGCTGCTTGTCTTCGCTCATCTGGGTGACAACCATGTGCTTCATGTCCACCAGGCTGTCCAGATTACGGCTGATGTCATCGACCACATTGTCCATCACCGCAGGGATGGCACGGCGAGCACGGCTGTAGACCCGCTTGCGCACCAGCAAGGGGAGGTTCTCCCACAGCACTGCGTTGCGCTCGGTCATTACCTCATCGGTGTATTCTTCGATACGGGATTGAATGGTCCGGGTAAGGTGAGCAGCGATCTTCTCGGGTTCCATTTCCCGGAAGAATTCGTCCAGACTGCCGAGTTTTGACAGCGCCTTGTCGACGACGATGCCAGCCATTTTTTCCACTTTGGAAGGGATAATCCCCTGCCAGCCAAAAAACGGGCGGATCCCCAGAAACTCCAGGGGATAGAAGGTCATTTGCACGGCCATCCAGTTGGTTGTCCAACCAACGGCACCGGCAATAAACGGGATACTGACGTACTTCCAGAAATCCGGGTACGAAAGCAACGATTCCAGCATTTAAAAACTACTCCCCTCCAAGGGCCACCGTACTGTACAGACAGTGTGCCAAGGCAAACAGGTCCCGCTTTCTGCCATCCCGGTCAATAAAGCCAATGTTGTTTATTTATGAAAGTGCATAGTATAGGGAGCTGTCTTCCCAAATATAAGCAAGATAACGTAATTTTTAGAAACCGGGTGGACGCGAATAAGCCATTCGCGCACCAATTCAGGACAGGAAACCCCGTCGTTTATGCCTCAAAGTGGTAGTTTTCCCCAGCTCATTGTGCTTGGTGGACTGGAGAGTGCCCTTAACCAGGCGCTTACCGGCACCCAGACCGGGCGCGAAAAACTCGCAGCCTTGCACGGCACGGTTGTGCGCGTGCGTGCCGAGCGGCCGCTGTGGGTTTTGTATGTCCTGATTTATGAGGACGGGGTTGAACTGCTGACCGACTACGAAGGTGCCGTGGATGTTCGGGTCCGGGCCCCGCTGGGCGCACTGGTGCACTGGTTGTTTGCCCGCGAGCCGCTTTCTGATCAATCCGCCATCCGCGTTAATGCCAGCGACGAGCATCTTGCTCGCCTGAATGACCTGATCGAAACCTTCAGCCTGTGGCCACTTATCCGCAATTGGCTCGACGACCATGTCCGCCTAAAGGAACTGCTAGGCCTGCTGCGTCGTGAAGACCCGGTCTGGCTGGAGAAACTGGCCACTCTGCCAGCCGATGTGGGACAGCTCGCGGAGCAGGTAGCTCGCCAGCAGCTTTTGCAGGAAGACATCCTTGAGGAATTGCAGCAACTGCGCGGCGACCTGAAGCGGGCCCGCCGCCTTGATCAGTTCTTTAGCCTGACAGGCATGCTGCTGATCCTGTTCTCGGTCCTGAAAACGGCAGGCCTGTGGGAAACCAGCTGGCATGCCCTGCAACAAGATACGCTCTCGCTAGCCATGCTCAGCCTGGGCATTGCCTGCCTTGTGGCTCGGCTCATTCCGGGAAAACGCTAATCCCGGTCCTTGCGAGGGCTGCCGAAAATCTGGCTAAGTCGTTCACTCACCAATTCGGCACCCGTACGGGCAAGGCTGCGGCTGGCACCCTCCAGCACCTCCCGTGACGGTAAATTACGCACGCCTTCCACCAACCCGCGACGCACCCCCTCTTCCACTCGCTCGGAAATCACCTGGGCGGCGTTTTCTACCTGTTCGTCCAGCTCCCTCTGGAGGTTATTGCGAAGGCGAGGCTGAAAATAGAAGTGCCCCCACAACGCAACGACAATCAATGTAATCAGCGAACTGCTGATGGCAGTGGCAAGCATCCAGAAAACGGACATGGTCCTGACCTCAATCGGGTTTGGAACGCCGGAGTCATGGCTACGCCCTGTGCGTAACAAAGGCCGGCATTGTTGTTAAATAAAGTATGCACCTCATGCCAACCCACAGTGAAGGGATTAAAGTGAACACTCGTCGGCAGGACGCCGGCGCATTCCGACACAAAGCGAAGGAGCGCATCTTACCGTGAGGTTAAAAGGTGCCAATGACTGTCGCGACAAGAACAAAAAGCCAGGAAAGTCATAGTCAGTTAGCCATTCGACAAGCCCTCTCCCTGTGCCGCCGACATGAACAACCCATCAGTCTGCTGGCCATCGAGCTCTCTGAAGTGGCCGCCCTCTCTGTCGAGATTGGCCAGGACCGAACCCAGGCCGTTGCCATGCATGTAGGTCGCATCCTCAACAGCCATAAACGCTGCGAAGATATATTGCTGCGCTATGCCAGCGGCAACATCATGCTCGCCATCCTTCCGGCCACCTCTGCCAGCGGCGCACGGGCCGTGGCCGAACGACTGCTGTCCCATTTCAAACAGCCATTGCAGATGGATGAATTCCAGATAGAGGTACCTTTGCGCGTTGGCGTTCATACTTCTCAGGACAACCGACAGATCACAGCCAACCGGCTGGTCAACGATACGGTCAAACTGCTGCGGCAGCCGGCATCGCACGATGCCATCCTGTTATCACCGCAAACCCAGACGCTCCTTGCCAACAGCACGCAAGCAAGCACCGAACCCGACATCGTTAATGAACTGCTCCAACAGCAACAGGACAACAGCGCAAGCGCGTTTATTGACACGCTCATGCCTGCGCTCACCGCCATGGCAGAGGAAGACAGAATGGTTCTGGTGGACCGGCTGCTGGATCTTTCTACCCGCACGCCATCACGGCTTGCGTGCCAGTAACACTGCCCGGCGTGGGGCCGGGTACCCTTCACGGGTTCGGGTCGGGTCATCCGGGTCAAGAAAGTCTGGCAGGGACTGAAAACGCATCCACGGCGTGGCGTGCTGCTCTTCCACAGTGGTTACGGCTTCGTCAACACAACGTACATCGGTAAAGCCACAGCGCTCCAACCAGCGTGTCAGCATGGCCACCGACGGCAGGAAAAACACATTGCGCATCACCGCGTAACGATCTTCCGGCATCAGCACGGTGCGCTCATCGCCTTCCACCACCAGGGTTTCCAGCACCAGCTCCCCTCCGGGAAAGAGCGCTCCCTTCAATTCCAGAATATGGTCCAATGGTGATCGGCGGTGATACAACACCCCCATGGAAAACACCGTATCGAAATTCTGCTGCTCCGCAGGCAATTCTTCCATTCGCAGCGGCAAAAACCAGACAGGAACCTCCGGCGCGTATCGCTTCACCGCAAGATACTGGACAAGAAACAGGATGGTCGGGTCGATCCCCACGACCTGACTCGCCCCCTCTGCAGCCATGCGCCAGCAGTGATAACCACTACCACACCCCACATCCAGTACACGGCGCCCGTCGAGCGGCGAAAGATGCGGCGCAACCCGCTGCCATTTCCAGTCAGACCGCCATTCGGTCTCCACCTGCACGCCAAAAAAGTTGAACGGCCCCTTGCGCCAGGGGATCAGCCCTTCCAGCGCGGCTTTCACTCCTTCAAGGGGATGCTCACCCGATTCACCAAGTGTCAGGGTGTCTGCGCCAAGCTGGTGGAACGCAGGCCCCGGCGGCAAGGCCTGCAACGCGGCCATCCAGCGCGACAGATCCCCATGGGGCTTGTCGATTAACCGGGACCGGGTCAGCGCCAGCAGGGTATCTCGTGTTGACGGTGAGAACGTCTCTCCCAGCGCTTGCCCGCATTCATCAAGATAACGTTCGAGCATCAACGCACCGCCAACAGAGACATGAAATTAAAGCAACGAAACCAGACATGGATCTGACGATAACCCGCCTGCCGAAGCCGCGCCTCGTGAGCGGCCAGGGTTTCCGGTATCAACACGTTTTCCAGCGCATTACGCTTCTGGCTGATTTCCAGCTCCGAGTAGCCATTGTTTCGTTTGAACGCATGATGCAACTCGATCTGCTGGGCATCTTCCTCAGCCTCTTCGAAACGGATTTTTTCCGACAGCACCAGAATCCCTCCGGGTACCGTCGCCTCCGCCAGGCGCCGAATCAGATCATCACGCTGCGCCAGCGGAATAAACTGCAAGGTGAAATTCAACACCGCCATGGAGCAGGGGTCGAACGACAGGGACGCTACATCCGCCTCAGTCAACGTGACCCGCTCGGCCAACCCTGCCTCCCGCAGCAGGACACCTGCCTGCTCAATCATGGCCGGGGAATTATCCACCGCCACGATGGGCACCCCAACCTCACGGGTCAGTGCCGCCATGGCCGTCGTCGCAGCCCCCAGCGAACTGCCAAGGTCATACAGACAGGTGCCGGCCTGGGCGTAGCGCGCCGCCAGCACCCCGATCATGTCGATCATGGTGGGATACCCGGGCACCGAACGCCGAATCATATCGGGAAACACCTTTACGACGGTTTCATCGAAGGAAAACCGGGCCACCTGATCATGGGCCGTGGCGTAGATGCGATCCTGCTGGTCTGACATAGCAATCCTGGATAACGGTCAAGGGCGCGATTATAGCTGCCTGATCCCCTGCTGTTGAGGGCCGCCCGATTAGCGCCTTATCGCAGCGCAAACACCGCCACTGTGACACCCGCGGAACCACACAGGAGTCTGACGTCCAGCCAGTCGCACATCTTGTCGTCCCGGGTGAACCATAAAAAAGCCCGGCAGAGCCGGGCTAAAAGAATACAGAAAACAACAAAGGGTTATTTGAGACTCAGGCGCAGGTTCGGATTGAAGTCTTCGTCCGCCAGGTCATCCAGATAGGCATTCACGAATTCCCGGGTATCCACACTACCCCGCTCTCCCAGACGAGCCATGGCTTCACCCAGGCTCAGGGGTTGGCCATCCAGATTGACGGTAGTGCCAGACAGGCTCAGCCCCATATCAATAACGGCGTATTCGAGGTTCTCGGCATGCATGCCATTCACCATATGGCTGAGTACGGTCTGACCGTCAGCGCAAGATACGGACAGCAGCTCTGCGCCGGCGGTCAGCGCCACTTCGCCACTTTCGATCATTTCGTCAACCAGTGCACCGTAAGCGCTTTCCTGGCTGGCGGCCTGACAAAGACGGCTGGCGCTACCTGAAGTCAGTTGGGCCTGTGACACGGATGAAACGGCAGCCAGCAACAACACCATCAACGTACGCATGTGGGATCCCTCGAACCACGATGAAAGAATGAGCGAATTATACGAACAAATAGTTACCTTTGGTAACCGCAATCCTGTAAAAAGGTTTAAATTGTATGACAATCCAGTCCTTTTTTCGTATCCAGGGTGTCACATAACCGTCATTCCCGGTGACTACCCTTTGCCGGGTCGGTCAGGGAACGATTCGGCACAACCTTTGCTTGGCCTTTCAAGTGTATTGGGAATAGCAGTGAAACCGTCTCATCCCGCTGATGTCAGGAGTCCTGAAGTATGACTAGCGAAGCAATCCCTGTCGTATCCCCCCCCGTACGACTTGTCCCATCGCTGCCGCTGCTTGCCCCCGGTTTGAGTGGCAGCGGCCTGCTAATGGTCACCGACGTTCGTCTGCAATTGTTGGGCATGGCACTGTTTTATGGCGGGTTACTGTTGGCCGCCGCCGGAACCGCACATCACGTAATCGCGCGCCAGCCCCTTTCCGGAACACTGACCGCCATGCTGCTGCTTTTTGTGGCAACCTTGAGCATGTCTCCTGCACTGCCAGAATCAGTGCAGGATGTATTGGTCGTACTCCTCCCGTAGGACGACAGGAAATTCAGGGGTTCACACCCAGGAAGTCGGATAACGCCCGTTGTAATGCAGCCAACGACAGCGGTTTGATCAGCTGACCGGACATCCCCGCTTCGCGAATCGGCCCCGCCTGCTCTGCAACTGCGTGAGCACTCAGCGCCAGAATCAGGCAGGGCTCCCAGCGCTCACGGCGCTCCAGATTGCGGATCTCCCTGGCGCAGCGAAAGCCATCCATGACCGGCATATCCAGATCCATCAGGACCAGATCAAACCCGCCTTCCGCAGCATGATAGGACTCCAGCGCCAAAGCACCGTCTGCCGCGATGTCGATCTGATTCACCCCCAGTCGTTCCAGATATCCCCGGGTCACCATCTGGTTGACCGGGTTGTCCTCTGCCACCAGCACCCGCAACTCTGCAGTACGCTCCGGCACCTGCCGCCGCGTGAGCACAGGAGGAACCGACATGGATGCCCCGCTGAACAGCAGCAGCAGCTCATGCACCGTCAACACAGAGCGTCGCAGCAGGGACACCCTGTCTGGCAGGCCCTCCGGTTTTTCGTAACGCATCCCCACCAGTAGCACCACGTGGATATCCGGGCACTGGCTCGCCGCCACCGCCAACTGCTCCTCCAGCACCGTCAAGGGAGGCAGCCCATTCACCAGCAGAATTGGCGCCCCCTTCGTGGCATCAAGTTCTGGCAGGGGCGCCCCCGGAACGAGAGTCTTGATGGCGGCAAAGCGGGGATCGTCATTCAACCAGTCCCGCAAGCTGCCCTGATAGTCCCACAGCCAGGCAGGGGGGGCCGGTACTTGAGCCATGGGCACCGCATCCTGCTCTACCGGCAACTGGATCGAGAAGCTGAATCGTGCCCCTTTGCCAGGGGCGCTCTTCACACTGATCTCGCCGCCCATGAGCGCGACCAGCTCACGGCTGATAGACAGCCCCAGTCCGGTGCCACCATAGTGACGGGCCGTGTCCGGTGAGGCCTGGGAAAAACGTTGAAACAGACGAGACTGCTCCTCCGGGCTCAGGCCAATGCCGGTATCGGTGACCGCGAACGTCAGCAGAGGCGTCTCGCCAGCGTTCTTGCGGCTGGAAAGGGTCAATACCACCCTGCCTCTGCGGGTAAACTTCACCGCATTGCCCAGCAAGTTGATTAGCACCTGACGCAGACGAATGGCATCCCCCACCACCACCGAGGGGCAAAGCTCATCCACATCCAGCACGACGACGGTGTCGTTATCGCTGGCCTGCAGGTTGAACATCTGGGCGCATTCCACCATCAACGATGGCAAATCAAATGGTTCCGCCACCAGGTCCAGTTTGCCGGCTTCAATCTTGGAATAATCCAGCACGTCGTTGACCAGGGTATTCAGGGTACGCCCGGCCGTTTCGATCAAACCGATGTATTCCTGCTGCCGGGGCGACGGGCTCGTTTCGCGCAGCAGTTCAGCCAGACCGATCACACCGTTAAGTGGAGTGCGGATCTCATGGCTCATGCGGGCCAGAAACAGGTCCTTGGCCCGGTTCTCGGCCCGTGCGCGAATGGCCCTCGAATTGTAGCGATACAGCATCAAGGCCAGCCCCAGCAACATCGCATACAGCAACATCACGGCGGCGATCTGCAGGGTATTGCGGCGCAATTGCTGGTCGAGATTGACCTGATGAAGACGGCTTGCCAGCAGTACCAGCATTTCTGACATACCGGACAGGGAGTGCATGGCACGGTGGCCGCGATCATAGGCCTCTTCCCAGTCCAGCTCCACCCGAGGGGCCAGAATCATGCCCTCCTCAACCCAGCCCAGATAGCGCTGAACTTCGGTTTGCACCAGATGCCACTGTTGCTGCAGACGCACCGCCCCAGTACGGGCGACCAGCGCCTTGATCTCACTGTCGATGATGGTGAGCTGGTGGTTCAGCTGCTGCCAGGCGTTTTCGAGACGCCGGGCATCGTTGTCACCCAGGTATCCACCCCGAAAGCTGACATACAGGGCAAGTGCACGGATCAGGCCGATATTTTCCCGCGCCACCCGGAAAGACCCCAGCGGCAAGGACAGCACTTCATTGGGCCCCAGGCCCTGATTATTGGACAACTCGGACACAAACAACAGGGTGGACAACGCATTACTCAGACGTTCGTTCACCTGATTCACGTTATCAAATGGCCCCACCACATCTTCGAGCGGGATACCGGTTTTGACCGTTAACGTCGACCAGGCCTCACCCAGCAATGCAGCCTGCTCGTTAAGTCCGGGGACATCCCTTAACCGTGCATTGAGCAAAAAAACCTGCAAGCGACTGGCTGCCCGTGCCTGACTCAGGTTGTAACGGGAAAGAATGTCCGGGTGCTGGGTATGAATGGTGACCGCCGCCAGATCGCGCATATCACTCAGCGGATCGAGCGCCGCCAGCCCTTCCTGAAACAGCGCCAGATCATCAGCCGCCGCCGCATGGGTGTGCTGCACCGCCAAACGCTGCTGCACCATCATGAAGACGGCGATAACAAACGGCACAGAGATCAGAGCCACCAACATGGCCACCGCCTGCCCACTCTGCAATCCACTTTGTGATGGTCTTTCCATCAACCTGTCCCGAAAAGGGGTGTACATAGGGAATCTCTGACTCGCTCCTTGCATACCCAATGTACCTTCAAAAGCGCGCCCTTCTCTGCCCTTTGGCCTTCGAGGGGGCGAACAGACTGAGCACGCAAGGAGCAAGTCCGAGGTCTCCCTAGTTTGCCACCACTCAACACCATGAACACGCGAAACCCAAGCGGCTACTGTAAAACGTTGCTACAACGTTCCGGTGCTTCTGTTCCGTGTTGTGCTAACCTCGTGCCAATTATGACTGCCTTCACAACGTCGACTGCACCGATGAAAACAACACTATGCCGCTCAGGCCGTGTAACTCTTTTGCTGGCATGCCTGCTGACGCTGCTGCTGGCCGGCGGCTGCGCCACCCCGCCTGAAAGCAAAGATGAAGGTTCACTTCACGCCCAAAAGCTCAACAAACTCAAAACCAGCACCGATGCCAAACCCAACCTGCCTCAAAGCCTGACCGCTGCGCCGGCTGAACTGGAGCACTATTCGTACCCGCAAAACCTGGCGGGAATGACCTTTAGCGGCGAGATCAGTTCCGCGCATGCCCGCACATTCCGCTATCAGCACCCGGACAATCAGGAATCGCTCTATATCATTCTCAGCGCTCTCCCCGCCGGTTGGCAGGAAATGGACCAGAACCGTTCAGTGGCCAGCTTCTACAGTGAAATCCGCCAGCGGCGGGTGCAACGGGCCCTGAGCAACCCGGCCAATGCCCTGTCGATTCTCAATGAAACGCTGGTCGACCTGGAGGGCTCCCCCTCCGCACAGGTACAAATGCGCTGGATCGAACCCGGTAAACCGGTGCAAAACCAGGCCCTGCTGATCACCCGTGATGCCAATGTATTCATTCGCATCAATAATGCCAGCTATCAGCAAAATACCCGCTGGCTGCTGCAACAAACCAAACGGGCACTGGCCGAATTTCGTGCAGCCCAGAGCGCACCAGAAGCCCACAAGAGTGGCGCGCCGGCCCCTTAGTCCTCGTTCGACAAGCAAGCCAACAACGACTGCGCTACACTCGCACCTACTTCTGCCCGCCCCACTGGCCTCTGCTCGCATGACATCCTCGACCTTTTCCCCCATCCAACCTGCGTCCGTCGACTGGCAAGACAACACCCCCGTCGCGACAGCTTATGATGACCCCTACTTCTCCCGGCAGGATGGCATGGCGGAAAGCCGCTACGTATTTCTCGAAGGCAATCGGTTGCCTGACCGATTCGCCGCCCTCTCGCCCGGAGATCTCTTCGTGGTGGGGGAGACCGGCTTTGGTACCGGCCTTAACTGTCTGCTCGCAGCGCAGCTTTTTTTGCAAACCGCACCGAGCCAGGCACACCTGCACCTGGTCTCGGTAGAAAAACACCCGCTGACACTGGACGATATGCACACCGCTCTGGCGCACTGGCCGGAACTGTCGCCACTGTCTCGCGCCTTGCTGGCCGAGTATCCCCCTGCCACCCCCGGCCAGCATCGGCTCAAACTTCACCCCAATATCAGCCTGACGCTGCTCTACGGCGAGGCCGAGCGGTGCTGGCCTCTCTTCCGGCACCCTGTCGACGCCTGGTTTCTGGACGGTTTTGCCCCCGCCTGCAACCCTGATATGTGGCAACCGGCCCTGTTCGCCCAAATGGCCAGACTCAGCCAGCCGGGAAGCACCTTGGCCACCTTTACTGCGGCAGGTTTTGTCCGCCGCGGCCTGCAGGAAGCCGGCTTCGAGATGAAAAAGCACAAGGGCTTTGGGCACAAGCGACACATGCTGATCGGGGAAATCCACCACGCGACTCCTGATCCCACCCCGACCTCAGCGCCCAGCGTCATCGTCGTCGGTGCCGGGCTTGCCGGTGCTACCACCGCTCACGCTCTGGCGGAGCGCGGTTGTAAAGTCACCGTGCTAGACGCCGATGGCATCGCCCAGCACGCCTCCGGAAATCTGGCCGGAGTGGTCTACAGCACTCCCAGTGCCCACCTGACCCCGCAAAACCGCTTCTACCAGCAAAGTTACAGCCACGCCTTACGCTGGTTAGCGCGCCAGGCATTTCCGCGTGACGAGACAGATGGACAACTCAACGGTGTCCTCCAGCACTATGTGGATGACAAGCAGCGGGAGAAACTGACCCAGGCCATGGAAACAGGGGCCTGGCCCTCTGCCTTGCTCATCGCAAAGGGGCAGCACACAGCCGAGCTGGTGGGGGGCGGCTATCTTCGACCGGCGCGATGGTGTCAGCACTTGCTGAACCACGACAACATTCGCATCGAACAAGCGCGCGTCATCGCGGTACACGAAGGCAAGCCCGCGACGGCCACATTGGACAATGGGGAAGACCGGCAAGCCGATGCCATTGTGCTATGCACCGCAGCCAACACCGCAACCCTGCCAGGCCTGCAGTGGCTACCACTCAAACTGATTCGGGGACAGGTGAGCTACTGTCAGGCCACCGACGCCTCCCGCCTGTGGCAGCAGGCACAATGCCATGGTGGGTACCTGACCCCGGCTCTGGATGACCTGCATTGTGTCGGCGCCACCTTTGATCTGCACAATGACAGCCCCGTGGCCAGCGAGCAGGATGATCAGGCCAATCTGGCACAGCTTCAGCGCTATCTTCCCCAGCGATGGCTGGAGCTGGGTGGCGAACATATCCACATCGTGGACCGTCGCGTGGCTTTCCGGTGCCAGAGTATCGATTTCCTGCCCCTGTGCGGTCCCCTGCCCGTTGCCACCGATAACCCCCACCGCTCTGCTACTGGCCTGTATCTGAATCTGGCCCATGGCAGTCGCGGCATTACCGGCACCCCCTTATGCGCCGACCTGATTGCCGATCTGATCTGCAATCATCCACTGCCTGTGGACCAACAACTGGTTGACGCCCTCGCGCCAGACCGGTTTATTGTGCGCAAACGTAAAAAACAATCAGGATGGACACCATGAACCTCGTCAGCTTGCCGATCACCGCCGTCTACGCCGCCCTGTGCGGTTTTCTTGTCATCGCCCTGGCTGCCAACGTGGTGCGTTTTCGCCTGGGCAAGAAAGTGTCGCTGGGGGATGGCGGTCACAAAGATGTGAACCGCGCCATTCGCGCCCACGGCAACACCATGGAATATGTGCCACTGGCGCTGCTGCTGATGGCCCTGCTGGAAATCAACGGCGGCGGTGACACTGCCCTGCATATCTATGGCGCCCTGTTACTCGGAGGTCGCCTGCTCTATGCCTACGGCATGCTGGTGCCCAAAAGCAGCGCCAACCCACCCCGCCAACTCGGCATTCTAACCAGCTGGATTGTGATTCTGGCGGCCGGGGTGCAGTTGCTGATCATCTAAAGACAGCTGCGAGCTTCGAGCCACGAGTCGCGCCAGAACTCGATACGTTTTTAGCATCTGTTCCGCGCCTCGCCGCTAGAAGCTCGCAGCTCATAGCTTGTTTTTTCACTATTCACTGTTAACTGTTCACTGATTTTTATGCCCCTCATCGTTCCCTGGAAAGACATCCCCGCCGACACCCTCGACAACCTGATCGAGGAATTCGTCACCCGTGATGGCACCGACTACGGCGACACCGAAATCCCCACCGCCACCAAAGTGGAGCAGGTCCGCCAGCAGCTCAAACGAGGCGAAGCATTTGTCGTGTTTGATGAAACGACCGAGAGTGTGGGGGTGATGGGAAAGGAGCAGGCTGATGAGGCAGTTAACAGTGAATAGTTAACAGCGTCGCGAAAGCGACCTGGGGTTGATCAACGTATGAGGCCGCGCTCAGATTCTGGGCGCGGCCTCATACGTTCAAGAACTAAAAAGGTTGCTCGCGCAACTGTTCACTATTCACTGTTAACTGTTAACTCAAGAAATCGCCCCCTCACGCGCCCACTCACACCTCACCCTCAAGGGCATGTCTGAGGGCTCGTGATAAACGTCGGCGCTGTCCCAGACAAAGGTGTGGAAGCCGGAAAGTTCGGTCTCCAGATGCACGACGGCGTTGACCCAGTACATGCTCTTGAGCAGCGATTCGAACTTGGCGATCCAGTGTTCCCATTCGTATTCCACCGCACGGTAAGACATGCCAAAGTGAATTACCTGGGTCTGGAAGGTGCCCCCCATCAGATCATCGCCCGGCACGGAAAACATTTCGCGACAAAGAAACGGCCACTCATCCGCCTGGGGTAACTGGCGTATGGCACGACGGTTCTGAAAGCAGCTGGCCTTGCGCTCCTGCAAAGAGCCAAACGGCAAATGCTTGATGCAGCCGTAAACGATGGACTCGTTATCCAAAAAACACCCCGACGAACAGAATCAAGCGACAAGCTTACCGTGACCCGACCACAAAAATACAGGGACTGGCTCGCTTTTCCCTTCGCATCCCATGTTTGTGCGATTGCCTGTTTTCCAATTGCCCGCAGCCGTGCCCGAACGGTGGGCGAGGGATACGCAAGATTGTATGAGTTCCCGACAGGACAGAATACCTCCTCCAAAAAAACGGGCGCCAATGGCGCCCGCTTTTGGAACAGCACTCAACCTTAAAGGTGGATACCACACTCCGTCTTGTTGTTGCCCTTCCAGCGACCTTCGCGGCCTTCACCCTTAAAGGTACAATGGCTGCAACCGATGGAGTCATAGCCTTCTTCCACCAGTGGGTGAAACGGCAGGTCATGCTCGCGGATGTAATCGTCGCGTTGCTCCTTGGTCACGTCGATCATCGGGTTGAACTTGATCATCCCGCGACGCTCTTCAAAGATTTCCAGGCCAGAACGATGCTCGGTGGTCCAGCCCATCAGGCTGGAAATCCACAAGTCATAGTTTTCCTTGGCCTCTTCCAGCGGAGTGACCTTGTTCACCTGACAGCACAGATCAGGGTCGGTCTCCCACATACGGTTTTCCTGTGAAACCTGGTGGTGATCCGGGTCTGGCTTCACATCAATAACGCTCAAGCCAAATCGTTCAACCAGATAGTCCTTGTACTCCAGCGTCTTGTCGAAATGGTAGCCGGTATCAATGAAATGGATCGGCTGCTGCGGACGAATGCTGGAGATGATATGCAGGAAATAGGCGGAGGTGGCGGCGAAAGAAGACGTCACCATAATCCGCTCAGGGGGAAAGTCCTGATATACACGACGGATACGCTCTTCAAAGCTCAGCGAACGATAGACACGGTTCAGCTCCGCCAGGGTGTCCTTCGACAGGCCCGCCGTGTTGTCACCAAAACGTGTAATCAGCTGTGCACTACCCATGATCTTTCACTACCTCAAAACAGGATTTGCGAGGGGTCATCATAGGGGGCCAGAGAATATAATAAAGGAATATATGGTGATACTTTTATTCCATTAATGAATATGCGTGCTCTCCCCCGGCACTGTCGATGCCATGTCGCTACGGGACCATATAGATCCATATTTGCATATAAAGATCAGGCGATGTCGGCTGCCTCTCCCCCTGGAACGAGAACCGGTTCACCCTGAATCGTCTTTTAACAATTCCGGTCGAACTTGTGGCGTGAGGGCGGTCGGACCGTGCAGGCACCGGTGAAACATCACTGGTACATCGCTTCCCTTATTTTGGAGGGGAGTATCTGACAAGGAGATGAACCATGAATAAACGGATGACAACCCTCGGCGCCCTGCTGCTGTCTGCCACCTTCGCCGCCACAGCCTCTGCCCAGCAACCAGGCAACCCGGGCAGCCCCAACGCTGCAACGTCGCAGCAGCACCCCCCCATGCAACAACAGGCCCCCATGCAACAGCCTGACCTGCCCAAGGCCTCCGAGTTTTCCAACAAGGATCTGGAAGCCTTCGCAGATGCCCAGCAAGAAATGGGTGAAATCCAGCAGAAGTACTCCGACAAGTTGATGTCGAAGAAAGACCAGCCTGAAGAAGCCATGAAAGTGCAACGCGACGCCCAGAAGGAAATGGTGCAAGCCGTGAAAGACAGCGGACTGGAACTGAAGACCTACAACCAGATCGCCCAACTGGCGCAATACGACGCGGACTTCCGTGCCCGCATCCAGGAAATGATGTAAGCCAGAGACAACAACGCCGGCTTTTGCCGGCGTTGTTATTCGTGCGATCAACCGGTCGGGCTATTACAACCGGAATACCGCACCCAGCACATAGCGACGTCCATCCAGTGTCGAGCTGTAGCCATCTTCGATGGTGATTTCCTTGTTCTCCACGTTATAGACACCAAAGTTGAAGCTCATGTCCTGCTTGGGCGTGAAATTCAGACCCACGTCGTAGTAGTAGTAAGCATCATGCACGGAATCCGGATCGAGATCCGTGGTGGCATTCCCTCGCACCACCAGCAGATTGCCAGACGTCTCACCCCGGTAGTTGATCTGCGACCACAGGCCAAGACGGTTAGTCACCTCCCAGTTCAGTGACGCATTGAACATGTGCTTGGGATTATCGTTGAGCGGAACCCCTTGCTGCTCACCATCAGCGTACTCGCTTTCGGTATAGGTGTAGTTATGGCGATACAGCAGGTTATCGAGGATACGATAGTCCAGCGTATGCTCGATCCCTTTCAGCTGTGCCTCATCCAGGTTGACCGTGGTCGTATAGCCATTCGGGTTCGCTGGATAGGTGGTCCCGTTGTAGTCACACTCGACATTGGGCTGGCAGATACGATCCGTACGAGTCAGCTTGTTCTCGTAATCGGTCTGGTACAGCGTGATACTGGTATTCAGGCCCATTTCCCGGTTGTCGAAGATAAAGCCAAACTCCTGGTTAAGACTGGTTTCCGGCACCAGATCCGGGTTACCCAGACGTACACCTCCACGGGAGTTCATACCAAACTCAGGCGAAGCCGAGCGCAAGTCGGCCACTTTGAAACCACTGGTTACGCCACCTTTCAGAATGAAAGAGTTGGTCAGGTGATACACCAGATAGGCTTTGGGTGATACTTCATCGCCGAAATCTTCGTTCTTGTCATAACGGCCACTCAAGGTCAGCGCCAGGCTGGGGGTAATCGCCCACTCGTCTTCCAGGTAAGCCGCCCAGTGGTAGCGTTCCAGAATTTCGTCCGGGTTCATGGTGTTCACTTCACCACCGTCTTCCAACTCTTCCAGCTTGTAATTAAGCCCACCGGTTACGGTGTGACGGCTCAGGAAGGTCGTCGCTTGAGTGTTCACCGACAGCACGGAGCTTTCCACATCACTCATCCGGTTGGCCGAATCATCATAGTTGATGTAGGAATTCCAGATCATACGATCATAGTTACCTTCGTGGGTCACGAAGTAGGTTTCACGCACTGAACGGCTATAGTTCACATCGCTGTCAGCATCCGTGGCGTTAGGATCCAGACTGACTCCAGCACGGCGGGAGCGTTCACCCTGGAAGAAGTTATTGCCCAGCGTGAAAACGTTGTGCTCATTCAGGTTGTAAGCGAACTTGGTGCCGAAGTCCTTCTGCTTGTACTCCGGAGTAGAGCCATCGCCCACATAGGTGCTTTCGTCCACGCTCTGGAAGCCACCGGTAAACTGCATGGACATCTTGTCTTGAACCAGCGGCGCATTGACGACCAGGCTGCTCTGGAAGCTGTCAGTGCTGGTGGTGCTGTCGGCATCTGCCAGCGTCGCCTGGGTGGACACACTGCTGCTCCACTCATTGAGCACCTTGCGGGTGATGATGTTGACGATCCCGCCCATGGCATCGGTGCCGTAAAGTGAAGACGACGGCCCGCGAATAACCTCGATCCGCTCAATAGCTTCCACCGGCGGCAGCAGATTGACACTGTTGCCCCCGACGGTGCCCCGAAACAGGTCAAAGGCGTCACCACCGGCAATCGGCCGACCATCGATCAGGAACAGGGTATACTCAGGCGCCATGCCACGGATGGAAACACCCTGCTCGACACCGCTGCCGACTATATTGACACCCGCCACATTACGCAGCGCATCGGTAATATTGGTATAGGACTTGTCGCGAATTTCATCGCCGGTGATTACCGACATAGTGGCAGGGGCTTCATTGATGTTCTGCTCGAAACCGGCCGCAGACACCACCACAATAGAATCCAGCTCATTCGCTTCCTCTGCGTGAGCTCCCCCGGCAATCGCGGCAGCAACCAGGACGCTCAGGGCCCGTTTGGGAAAAGAAGACGACCGCAGGGGATCAGCATTTCGGCAAGTAAAAGACATTTCAGGCTCCCAAAATTAAAACAACGCTGGTTGTTACCCACCCGAAGCCCGCTCGCTCGTCGTTCCCCATCTGGCTAAATCAGGCTTTTTGTTGTGGAGGGTTTGCCAGCAACCCGGGTGGATACACCCGACAGGAGCCGAATGATATTCGTTACTATTTGCAAATAAAGTCAATTTACATTCTATACAGGGTCTGCCGCAGGCAGGCTGATATGCACACGCAAGCCCGGGTGGGCGTTTTCTGCCCACATATCTCCATCCAACCGGTGCACCGCTCGGCTGGCGATACTCAACCCCAGCCCGAACCCACTCCGATCACGAGCCGCATCCAGCCTGACAAAAGGTGCGAAGATCGCTTCAAGGCTGGACTCCGGCACACCGGGCCCCTGATCCGTTATGGTCAGATGCCAACGGCCTGCCCGGGGTCTACCGACCAGCGACACCTCCCCCCCCTCAGGAGAATGACGCACGGCGTTGCGCACCAGGTTTTCAAATACCTGGGCCAGGGCATTGAGATTCCCCTTGATGGCAGCCCCCTCTGGCAGGTCAACGGGAAAACGGGATAACGGCCAGTCACTTTCAAAGCCCGCGTTCTCGGTGACCATGTCCCACAAGGCAGCCACCGGGATCGACTCCAGGCTGTCTGCCGACGCAGTGTCCTGCCAGCCCAGTGCAAGGGTGTCGTCCACCAGGGTGCGCATGCGTTCCAGTTCTGCTGCCACCCGTTCGCGCAACGATGCCTCATCCAGCGGCCCTTCCAGTGCAACGGCAAGGCGACTCAACGGGGTACGCAGCTCATGAGACATGTCGTTGAGCAGCTGGCGCTGGGTGGCCAGCATGGCAGACACCTGCTCAGCCATGTGGTTGAAGCTGCGGGCCAATTCACCAAATTCGTCCGGACGATCGGCCAACGGGGAAGCCACCCGGGCATCCGCATCATCCTTGAATCGCAGCACCTGTCGCTGCAGGGCAAGCAAGGGCAACCGCGCACGCCAGAACAGGAGCAGCCCAAGAATCAGTGCCGAGAAGGTCGGCACCCCAACCAACAGCAAATTTTCGAACAGCGGCCAGTTCTGGCCGGGACGATAGCGGGGAGGCAGCTGCATAATCAGCCTGCCCTGCTCCGGCACCGTCGGAAACAACAACCCGATGTAGGGCATATTGGCGCCGTAGCGGAAACTCATTCGGCCATTGATACCGCGTTGGAAACGCAGCCCTGAACGCTCGCTTTCCGTCAGTGGGGTGCCACTGAGGGACTGGTCCCGGTCGTTGACCACCATGATGTCGCCACTTTCGCGGTGGCGCATGACCGCCAGCCAAGCCGCCACCCCCGGCTCTCCCCCCGTCAGCCAAGCCTGCTCTGCCTCACGGGCATAGCCATGCAGCACCTGCTTGCCATCTTCATCCAGCCGCTGGGCGTTATTGCGTAGCTCGCCGGTGAGCCAGACACCAAACACCATGGTTGCCACCGCGGTGGCAACCAGCACCAGCGCCAGGCGCCAAAGCAGGGAGAAACGTCGAAAAGTCTTGAGCATCTAGGGAGCCTCTGAATAACGCCTTGCGTGCCTAGTCTTTCAGGCTGGCTCGCCCCCTCTAT
>NZ_AQOQ01000048.1:0-19491 GCF_002888555.1 Alcanivorax sp. MD8A
TAAGAGCAGTTAATAGTTAACAGTGAATAATTAATAGCTAAAACCTTGAAAACCCTCCCGAGGCAGGTGAAAGAGGGATGTTTTGCAGGAGGCTCAACGTGTTGAGCGAAGGAACGCGCGCAGGGCGTCCCGCTATTGTTTGTTCAACTTCCAGTTGTAGTCCAGGTGGCGGATGGTGATGTCATCATTTTTCATCAACTGCCGTTTTTCTTCCGGTACCCCTAGTTTATCGGCGTAGGGCAGCAGGTATTCTGCCAGGCTGCCGGCGGCGTTTTCGAAATCTTCTTCGTACCAATCAAAAATTTTCGATACTTCCAAGGCGTTTTTGTCGGCGTTGAACCGGTTGCGTTGTTTGTCGCTGAGAAACTGGTTGGCACTGTCTTCCAGTTGAGCGTCCAGCTGGTCTGCGGTGTAGGCTTGCGGGCGCAGGGCGGGGCAGCCGATGGAGGCGCAGTTCACGGCGAAGTGGATGCGCGGGTCCATCAGTGCCGGGTTGCCGCGAATCATGTCGTGTTCCACTTCATCCAGGGTGCGTGGCTCGCCCAACAAGGTGAAAAAATCCTTGTCCCAGGGGCCGGACAAAAAGCTGCCAATATCGCGGATGGATGCAGGCTGGTTTTCGAGCAGGATCAGCTCGACGGTGAAAGCATTGTAGGCGTTGACCAGGAAGGCCAGTTGCTCATCCCGGCTGAATGCCTGGAAATCGGCAGCGGAAACTGAGGACAACTGTTCAAGATAGGTGTTCAGTTGTTGCCGGTCGGCGGCCATGCCGTTGTAGTCAACGGCGGTGGCAACACCGCCTCGCAGGGGTTGAACATGCTTGCCAAGCAGTTGATCCCAGGCGGTATGGTCAAAGGCCATGGCTGGGTGGGTAAGGGTGAGCAGGGCGATAACGAGTCCGCCGATCCATTGCTGCATGCTGTGCTCCCTGAGGGTGTGAATGCATGCACAGCATGTTGGGCAATGGCGATGGCGTCAAGGTGTCGGTCGGCGAGCCTGTTTGCGCCGTTGGGCCTGCAAACGCAGTTGCCGTTTTTGCCACCACATATAGGTTCCGGTGATAAAGAACAGTAAGGGGGTCAGGCCACTGACCAGCACCAAAATGCGACCGGGGAGGCCCAGCGCGTCGCCATTATGTAGCGGAAATTGCCAGGTCATGAACTGGCTTCCAGCGGCGACTTCCGGTGCATCCCAGATGGCCAGAATCTCGCCACTGTACTGATCGACCCAGATCCCGCTGGCACCATAATCCTGCCAGGGTTCACCGGCCCGGTTGAAGGCCAGCCAGTAACTGCCGGTTTCATTGCGGGGGAGGTTAAGTCGGGTAAGGGTGGCGTCCGGGAACACGGTGCGAGCCATATCCAGTGATGCCTGGGGGCTAATGGATGGCGTGTCGGGATCGTCCGGCAGGCGGGAGGGCGGGAAAGGGCGTTCGTCCATGGGCAGCACGGTGCGCACCAGTGCTGCGACCTGATCGGGAAACACCAGTGTCACGCCGGAAAAGGCCACCGCCAACAGCACCGGGAGCAGATAGATCCCGGTCACCTGGTGTAAGTCGAAATGCAGCCGGTAGGCTCCGCCATCACGTTTGATCGTCAGATTCCGTCGCCATTTCCCCTTGCGACGGCCCGTCGGCCACCAGAGGTAAAGGCCGGTCAGGCAGAAGCCCAGCAGACAGAGGCCCATAACCCCCACGACAATCTCGCCGGTATGGCCGGACAGCAGGGTGTAATGAAGGCTGTAGATCCAGGTCATGGCGTAGTCTCCCCAGGTTCGCACGGCCAGAATCTCGCCGCTGTAGGGTGAGACGCTGACCTGAATGGGGCCGGGTTCGCCGGGAGGCGCGAAGAAGCGCAAGGTATGCGGGCTGCCAGGGTCCTGTGCCGGTTCTATACGCAGGGCGCGACGTCCCATTTCGGCTTCCGCTCGTTCGATGATGTCGTTGAGTGGGAGTGGAGTGTCGCCGGTGGTCATGAGTTGCGGATTGAGTATTTCATCCAGCCCGTCATGAAAGACCAGCAGGCTGCCGCTCAGGCCGATCACCACTAGCAGTAGGCCGGTGATCAGTCCGGTGTATTTGTGCAGAACAAATAGCGTGTGACGCATGAACAGTGTGGGTCCTCAAACAACACGGGCAGCCAATGGCTGCCCGTGTTGAGACAATGGGCCAGATCAGAAGTCCAGATTGTAGCCCAGTGTTACGGTGCGGCCACGTCCCTTGAAGTTCTGGTCGTCGCGGGTGGTGGCGGTTTGTGAGAAGTAGCTGAAATAGTCTTCGTTCAACAGGTTTTCGATGCCTGCGGTGATCTGGCCTTTGGGCAGGGTATAACCCAGTGACAGGTCGACCAGCTGATAGGCGGTGAAGTCATTGGTATCGCCTTCAAAATCCTTGTTGAAGTAGTGGGTTCCCTGGAGCTGGGTATCCAGCTTGCTGGTCCACTTGGCATGCCAGCGCAGCTGGAAGCTGTCCGGGGCGATATTGCGGCCGTCCAGTCGGGTGTCCACCGTGCCGTCGTCATCGCTGTCGAATTTGCCGCTGATGTGGGCGTAGGAGGCGTTCAGGTAGTGCACAGGGTTGATCTGCCAACCGGCATCGGCCTCGATGCCCTGGATTTCGGTGCGCTCACGGCTGACTTCAAAGATCCCGCCGTTGTTCTGCAGGCGTTGCCCCAAGTCGGAATCGGAGCTGAAGTGGCTGATTTCGAAGTGGGCGCTGCCGTTATGCAGGCGGATACCGATTTCGGTGTTGTCGGTCACAATCGGCTGCAGGTCGAGGAAGTCGTCAACACTCTGGTTCGGCTGGTTGATGCCGCGCAGCACCCGGCCCACATCGGGCATGCCGAAGCCTTCAGAATAGTTGGCAAACAGTTGGGCGTTTTCCGTGGCCTGGAATACCAGGCCGTAGTTGAACAGGGTTTCGTCGAAGTCCGGGTTGCCGCCTTCTACCTGCTGGCTACCGTAGGAGGCCAGGGTAGTGAAATCGTCCACGTTGAGTTTCGCGTATTCATAACGCACGCCGGCATTCAGGGTCAGCTGTTGCATGGGGCTGACTTCCGCCTGCAGGAAGGGGGCAATGTTGCGGAACTGGGTTTCCGGGACCCACTCACGATTGGTTTGCGCCAGGATCTGGGTGGTCTCGTCCTGCAGCAGGTCCAGGCCGGTGGTCAGCTTCAGGCGGTTATCAAACATGCCGTCACGGGACAGGGTCAGCTTGCCGCCGACTTTATCGGATTCGTTCTGGGACTGGTCGTAGACATTCGTTCCGTAGGCCGGGTCCTGGAAGGTGGCAAAGACGCCGCCGCCGTAGCGGGCCTTGAAGCTCTGGCTGTAAAGCTGGGCGGTAAAGTGATTGCCTCCCAGATTACTGTGGGTGTAGCTGAGTCCTGCGGTGAGCACTTCGTTCATGGCAGGGTCGCCTTCCGGGTCGCCTTCTACCGACGTTGTCGGGATACCCGCAGCCCAGTCGCCGGGCACGCCCACATAATCATGTTTTCCTTCCAGGGCAAAACGGTTGATGCTGAGCTCAATGTTCTGCTCGTCGCTGAGCCAGTAACCCAGTTTCAGGAAGATGTCATGGCTTTCGCTGTTCATGATATCGCCCTGGGTATTGTCTACCCCGATAAGTTCGCCATCAGCATCGTAGAACATGCCTCGATCGATATAGCTCAGGCCCAGCAGGTAATCCCAGTTGCCCTTGGTGCCATCAACCCGGTAATCCACCTTGTAGCTCAGGCTGTCGGACTTGATGTCGTCAGTGGGCGCGGTCATTTGAACGCCTACGTGCTGATTCAGGCTGCCGGACTCGGGGCGGCGGGTCACGAAGTTGATGATGCCGCCGGTGGCACCGAGACCCTGCTCGGCGCTGGCACCATAAATGACTTCGATACGATCGACCATGGACAGATCAATGGTGTAGCCGTCACGGGAGCCGTCACGCAGGGGATTGGATTGCGGGATACCGTCGATCAGGAACAGGGGGTTACGCCCCCGGAACGTCTCACCGGAATTACTCAATTTCTGACGGCTGGGCGTGTAGGACGGGATCAGGTTACTCAAAACCTGGGATTGATCCGAGGTCATGCGTAGCTGTTCTTCGATCTGATCGCGGGTAATGACCGTGATCTTCTGGGAAGTCTTGCCCGCTTCGCTGTTGGCGCGGGTGGCAGAAACGGTAATGGCACCCAGTTCGTGGGCGTCTTCCTCGGCCAGGGCAAGAGGGGAGACGGCAAGTGTCAGCAGAGAAACAGGCAGGCCAAAACGGCGAAAACGGAGCACGGCAGCTCTCCTTATGTAAGGAATGTAAAAACAAGGCCGTGAAAGCTAGGGTTGAGGGGAATGATTGTCAATCTCGAAACGAGATTGCGGACGAATAGCATTCATTTTCTTGGGGTGGCACGGGCAGCGGACTGCCCGTGCAGGGAGTTATTCAGGGGTTCCTTAGAAGTCCAGATTGTAGCCCACTGTATAGGTGCGCCCCCGTCCCTTGAAGTTATAGTCATCACTGGCACGGGCTGCCTGCGAGTAGTAGGTGAAGTAGTCTTCGTCTGTCAGGTTCTCGATGCCCAGATCAATCTGGCCTGCGGGCAGCTGGTAGCTGATCATGGCGTCCACCAGGGTATAACCGTCAAAGTCCAGATCAGGGTCATCGAAGCCTCGGCTGAAGAAATGACTGGCTTGCAGGTGGCTGGCGAGCTTGCTGTTCCAGGCGGCATCCCACCCCAGTTGCAGGGTGTCTGGCGCAACGCTGAGACCATTGAGTTCGGTGTCGACCACCCCGTTGCCGGTGGTGTCAGACTCGCCTTGTTCGTGGGTATAGGACATTTTTACGCGGTGGGCGGCATGGATCTGAACATGGCCACTGAGTTCCACACCCTGAATCTCCGTTCTTTCACGGCTCCCTTCCCAGGTGCCCGTGGCACTGTTGAAGGTGAGTCGTTCGCCCAGATCGGAGTCGGATTCATAGTAGCTTAGTTCGAAGCCGTATCGCTCCCAATTGAAGCGGCCGCCGATTTCACGGTTGTCAGTGACGATGGGCTGGATCTGCAGCAGGGTGTCGACATTCTGCCCCGGGGTGCTGATGCCGCGCAGTACACGTCCTACATCCGGCATGCCGAAGCCTTCCGAATAGGTGGCATACAACTGGGCCCAGCCCGTCAGCTGGTAGACCAGGCCGGCGTTGTACAGGGTTTCATTAAAGTCCGGGCTCCCTCCCTGAACCACCACGTTGTCCTGGGTAACGTTGCTGCGATCAATGGTGGAGTAGGTGTCCACATTGAGCTTGGCGTATTCGTAACGCACCCCGGCATTCAGGTTGAGTTTGTCTGTCATGGTATAGCGCCCTTGCAGGAAGGGGGCGTAATTGCGGTACTGGGTTTCCGGTACATAGGTGCGACCGGTGTGCACAAGGTCCTGCTGGGTCTCATCCTGTAGCAGGTCCAGGCCAGTGGTCAGCCCCAGTCGATTGTTGAGCAGGCCGTTGCGAGTGAGGGTGAACTTGGCGCCAACCTTGTCTGATTGATTGCGCGTCTGGTCGTAGCGGGTGCCGCCACTACCGTCGGGATAAGGGAAGAACGGGGTGGTGGCAAACTGTGCCCGAAAACGCTGGGTATATAGCTGAACATCAACCTTGTTATTGAACCAGTTGGCGTGGCTATAGCTCAGGTTGGCGGTGGTCACGTCGTTATAGCCGGGGTTGCCATCCTGTTGTCCCTTGCGAGCGGTGGTTGGGATGCCGTTGTCCCGGTCGCCAGCAACGGGCACATAACCCTCTTCCCCTTCCAGTTCAAAGTGATTGAGCATGAGCTCGATGTTCTGGTTGTCATCAAGCCAATAGCCGATACGTCCCATAAGGTCGTAACTGGTGCTGTTCTGGAGTTCGCCGGGGTACGCGATGCCGACAAGTTCATCGTTGCCGTCATAGAACACACCGCGCTTCTGTTGCGATCCGGCTAGCAGATAATCCCAGTCGCCATGCTGGCCATCCACACGATAGTGGATCTTGTGACCCTGACCGTCGGTATCGAAGTCATCGTCTGAGTTCAGGCTGATGCCCACGCTTTGATTCAGTGTGCCGGCATCGGCCCGGCGGGTGACAAAATTGATGATGCCGCCGGTGGCTCCCAGGCCATGTTCGGCGCTGGCGCCATAAATGACTTCGATGCGCTCGACCATGGACAGGTCAATCGTATAGCTATCGCGTGCACTGTCGCGCAGAGGATTGCTCTGGGGCACGCCATCAATCATGAACAGCGGCGAGCGGCCACGAAAGCTTTCGCCTGCATTGGAGAGTTTCTGACGGCTGGGAGAATAAGAAGGAATCAGATTGCTGAGAACCTGTCCGGGATCCTGGCTGATGGCCAGTTGTTGCTCGATTTCGTCACGGCTGATGATAAGCACCTTCTGCGGTGTTTCATCGGTCGTAGTCTGAGCCCGGGTGGCGGTGACCGTGACCGGACTCAGAGTGTTGGCATCGGTTTCGGCGAGTACCAGGGTGGGGGCGGCAAGGGGAAGTAGTGACAGCGACAGGCCAATACGGCGCGAAAGGAGCATGAAACTCTCCTGAATGGCGTGAATGGAAAAGCAGGTCGCGCACCGTAATGTGAATGAGAAGCATTGTCAATTTTGTGAGGTCAGCGTCGCAGGGTATGCAGCCGCTCCACCCAGCGTAGTAGTCCCTCCGGCTTGCGGGCCTTTTTCCACTCGCCGGCGGCGAATTTGTTGGCCTCTGCCATGGTCGGGTAGATGTGAATGGTGCCAAGGATCTTGTTCAGGCCCAGTCCGTGTTTCATGGCCAGCACATACTCGGCAATCAGCTCACCGGCGTGCTGGCCAACAATGGTAACCCCGAGAATCTTGTCGCTGCCTTTGGCGGTCAGCACTTTTACATAGCCTTCGGCGGCGCTGTCGGCGATGGCGCGATCCAGATCGTCAATGCCGTAGCGGGTGACCTCGTACGCGATGCCCTGTTCTTTCGCTTCCTGCTCATTGATCCCCACACGAGCCACCTCGGGGTCGGTAAAGGTGCACCAGGGGATCACGCGGTAATCCACCTTGAAGCTTTTCAGGAAACCAAACAGGGCGTTCACCGCGGCATACCAGGCCTGGTGAGAGGCGGTATGGGTGAACTGGTAAGGGCCAGCCACATCGCCGCAGGCATAAATATTCGGGTAGCGGCTTTGCAGTCGCTCGTTGGTCTGGAGGGTGCCATTGGTGTCGGTGGGCAGCTGAAGGGCATCGAGGCCCAGTCCGTCGGTGTTGGCTTTGCGGCCAACGGCCACCAGCACCTGATCGAAGGGCAGGGCGCTTTCCTGGCCATCCTGCTCCACGTATAGAACCTTCTCGCCATTGTCGTGGCAGAAGCGCACGGCCTTATGATTGGTCAGCACGGTGACGCCACTGTCCTGCAGAGAGCGGGTCACGATCTGGCTGGCTTCCTCGTCCTCACGGATCATCAGTCGAGGCAGCATTTCCACCTGGGTGACATCGCTGCCCAGTCGCGCAAAAGTCTGTGCAAGCTCGCAACCGATGGGGCCGCCACCCAGTACCAGAAGGCGCTTGGGTTGTTCCTCTAGCTGCCACAGGTTGTCGGAGGTAAGAATGTCCATCTCTTCGATGCCGGGGATGGGCGGCACAAAGGGGCGGGCGCCGGTGGCGATAATGATGCTACGGGCGGTGAGTGTTTCGACCTGATCGCCGTTGCGGATTTCCACTTCCCACGGGGAGACAAGGCGCGCTTCTCCCTGGCGGCAGTCCACCCCCAGTTCGGTATAGCGCTCCACGGAATCGTGGGGTTCGATTGTCTCGATGACCTTGTGTACCCGTGTCATCAGACGACGGAACTGAAACTGGCTGGTGATGCTGTCAAAACCGTATTGGTCTGCCTGTTTATCGTGGTAGGCGACCCGGGCGCTTTTGATCAGCGCTTTGGAGGGAACGCAGCCAGTATTGAGGCAGTCGCCGCCCATCTTGTGTTTCTCGATCAGGGTAACTCTCGCTTTTACCATGGCGGCAATGTAGGCACTCACCAGGCCTGCGGAGCCGGCACCAATGACGATCAGATTACGGTCAAAGGTTGTGGGTTTGCGCCAGCCGGCGTAAACCTTGCGGGCTTGCAACCGTGCCATGATGGCCTTGGCGATCCACGGGAACATCCCGAGCAGGACAAAGGCGCCCAAGAGTTGTGGAGAAAGCAGGCCGCCAAGGCTGTCTATTTGCCCAAGCTGGGTGCCCGCATTCACGTACACAGCGGTGCCGGCCAGCATGCCGGTTTGGCTGACCCAGTAAAATGTGCGTGTCTTGATGGGGGTAAGCCCCATGACCAGGTTGATTACAAAGAACGGAAAGGCAGGCACCAGCCGCAGGGTGAAAAGGTAAAAGGCGCCTTCCTTTTCGATGCCCTGATTGATTTTTTTCAGGCGTTCGCCGAAGCGTTGCTGCACGGTATCCCTGAACAGAAAACGGGAGGCCAGAAAGGCCAGGGTGGCGCCAATGGAAGAGGCAAATGACACCAGCACCAACGCAACGGCAAAACCGAACAGGGCGCCGGCGGCGAGGGTCATGATGGCGGCGCCAGGCAGGCTCAGAGCCGTTACCGCGACGTAAACGGCAAAAAACGCCCCCAGCACCAGCGCGGGGTTGTCGGCATACAGGGCATCAAAGGCACCTTGCTGCTCTTTCAGATACTCCAGGCTAAAAAACTGCCCCAGATCGAAGATAAAGTAGCTGGCAACGAGCGCGGCGATGATGACAAGTAACAGCGCTTTTTTGAGGTTCATGGGGCGTCCTTGGTTAGTAGAAGTCATGCTCGCATGGCGATTCAGCAGCAGCTGGCCGCGCCGCTATCTTCATTGTCCTCAAAAGGGACATTCAATCCGCAGCCTTCAAAGATGCCGTAGTGCGTATCGAAGTGTCCGATAAAGTTGAAGTGTTCCGCAAAACGGCTTTGTTCCAGCATGAGCCAGGTGTTGCCGCAGACCGGGAAAACTTTGCCGGTTTCGATAATGTGATGCTCGTCGAGCATGAAGGCATGCGGGCAGTTTTCCAGGGTGCCCTTGTAGATCACTGCCTGGCCGTAGTCTTCGCAGGCAGGCTCTAGGTTGTCGATGTTAAACAAGCGGTAGGTGGCGGAGTAAAAGCGAATGCGGCCAAGCTTTCTCTCAATGGCCGGGTTTTCGATGGTGAGGCGACGAGATTCCACCAGGCGCGGATCGGCAAAGCCGCAGCGTTTGCCAAGGTTGATAAAGTCGTTCCAGTAGAGCGCGCCGGAAAGGCACTCCCCGTAGAGTACGGGATCATTTACCAGTGCGGCAGGTACCCGTCGGTCAGCATAGACGTCAGAAAAATAAAACTCGCCGCCTGGTTTGAGCAAGCGTTTCACATCCCTGAGGACTTTTTCCTTGTCGGTGCTCAGGTTGATTACACAGTTGGAGATGACGATATCAAAATAGCCGTCTTCCAGATCCAGGGTGTCGAGCGCTTCAATATAGCCTTTTAAAAAACGCACATTGCTGTTGCTGTAACCGAATGCGTCACGATGGTAATCCTGATGGCGGCGAGCGACCTCCAGTTGTTCGTCGGTCATGTCGACGCCGACGACTTCGCCCTGCTCTCCGACCAGTGCAGACAGCAGGTACACATCGCGGCCGGAGCCGGAACCCAGATCCAGAATGCGCATCCCCTGAAGTTGTTCGGGGGCCACCAGTCCGCAGCCATAGTAGCGGCTGACGACTTCGTCATGCAGACGGGCAAGCAGGGGTTTCAGGTGTTCGGGGGGCGCCTGGTCACAACAGGCATTGGTCTGCAGGTCCTGGCTGGATTGCAGTTGCTTGCCGTAATACTCCTGAACATCTTCACGCATCGAGCGCTCTCCCTGGCTGGTGAATGGCTAAAACAGCGTACCCTGTTGCCGCGGGCGTTGGGGCAAAACAGGGTAGGTGCTATGGCGGCGGGGCGGGAATGATAAGAATTGCATTGCCTGGGTAGAAGACGTCAGCCGATGTGAAGGCGGCGTGAGTTTCAGGGGGCCTGGTCCAGGTTACGCATAATGCGATCGACCTGTTCATCGCTGGCTGGCGGTGCCGCCGGTTTATGAAGGGAGGTGACCAGGGCGCCCAGCTGACGCACATAGCGCCGACAGTGGTGGCACATCAGTAAATGCAGGCGCAGGGCGACACGTTCCCGCCAATGGAGCGGGGTGCCATCCACGAGGGCGTCCGCTTTTTCAACGACCTCCTTGCACTTCAGCATTCGCCTGTCTCCTGAAAATGATCAACCAGTTCAAACAATCGGGCCCGTGCCCGGTGCAACAGCACACGGACATTGGATGCGCTGACATCCAGCATGTTACAGATAGCATCAAAATCCATGCCTTGCAGATCACGCAATTCCAGCACCAGTCGCTGGCTTTCCGGCATGCGCTCAAGGCACTTTGCCATGCACTGGCGCAGTTCATCCCGGGTTAGCAGAGCGTCCGGGCCGTCCAGGTCCCAATGCCTGGGGCCATCCTGCCAGTGGCCGCCTTCACGAAAGCGGTGTGCCAGTGGGTCCTCTTCGCTGCTGGGATCAAACTGAATTTCCCGGCCTTGCTTGCGTAGCATCATACGCGCCTGATTGATGACGATGCGGGTCAGCCAGGTGCGTAGCTGGCTACGCCCCTCGAACTCGCCAATCGCACGATGAATGGCAATCCAGGCATCCTGCACCGCTTCTTCGGCATCGGCGTGGGACAACATGCTGCGCGCCGTGGCGAGCAGACGGTGGTGTTGATGCTGCACCAGTTCTGCGAAGGCTGCGTTGTCTCCCTGCTGCAGGCGGGCAAGAAAGTCTGGTGCTTCGATATCCAAGACTAGCCCTCGTTTAGCATCGAGGCAGGATCGTCTTCGCCGTCGTCGCCCTGATGCAAGGCGACAAGGCGGCGCAAGTGCTGCATGGCATCGACACTGGGGCGCTCGAAGTGAATGCCTACCTCCATGGCGGCCTGGCGAATCACCCGGCCTGGGAGGGTCAGGGTCAGGTCGCTGTCATCAAAAGCGATTTCCAGCGTTACCGGGCCGTCGTCCGGGAGCGCGAGTGGCGTGGTGCAGATCACTCGTGCCCCGGAAATGGAGATGTCCTGGAGCTCAACATCATGACGGTCCTGCTGAAACAGCAGCACCGCCTCTCCGTCGAAATCGATGCGGCCGGCTCGGCGCCGTTCATTCATGTGGTGCGTTCCTTGTCGTCACCTTGAGGCCCTGCCCGGGACTACGGATCAGACGTCGATCCGCTTGTACTTCATGCGCTTGGGTTGCAAGGCTTCGTCGCCCAGCTGCTTGCGCTTGAACTCTTCGTACTCAGTATAGGAGCCTTCGAACCACTCCACTTTAGCATCCCCTTCAAAGGAAAGGATGTGGGTGGCGACACGGTCCAGGAACCAGCGATCGTGAGAAATGACAATGGCACAGCCGGGGAATGCCAGCAGGGCTTCTTCCAGAGCCCGCAGGGTTTCCACGTCCAGATCGTTGGTGGGCTCATCGAGCAGCAGCACATTGGCGCCCTGCTTGAGCAGTTTGGCCAGGTGCAGACGGTTGCGCTCACCACCGGACAGGTCGCCGACCCGCTTCTGCTGGTCGCCGCCCTTGAAGTTGAAGCGGCCCAGATAGGCACGGCTGGGGACTTCGTAGTTGCCGATGCGCAGGATATCGTTGCCGTCGGACACTTCTTCCCACACGGTCTTCTTGCCTTCCAGGTCTTCGCGGCTCTGATCCACGTAGGCCATCTGCACAGTTTCACCGGTGGTGATTTCGCCCTTGTCCGGGGTTTCCTGGCCCGCCAGCATGCGGAACAGGGTGGTCTTACCGGCCCCGTTGGGGCCGATGATGCCGACGATGGCGCCGCGTGGCACCTTGAAGCTCAGGTCTTCGTAGAGCAGTTTGTGGTCGAATTCCTTGGCCACCCCGTTCAGCTCAAAGACCTGCTCACCGAGACGCTCGCCGGGCGGGATATACAGTTCCTGGGTCTCGTTGCGCTTCTGGAATTCCTGACTGGCCAGTTCCTCGAACGCCGCCACACGGGCCTTGTTCTTGGCGCGCCGGCCTTTCGGGTTCTGGCGCACCCACTCCAGTTCCTTTTCCACTGTCTTGCGGTGGGCGGATTCGCTCTTGGCTTCCTGCTCCAGACGCTGCTCTTTCTGCTCCAGCCAGGAGGAATAGTTACCCTTCCAGGGAATCCCTTCACCGCGGTCCAGTTCCAGAATCCACTCACAGGAGTTATCGAGGAAGTAACGGTCGTGGGTTACTGCCACCACGGTGCCGGGGAATTCGTGCAGGAAACGCTCCAGCCAGGCTACGGATTCAGCATCCAGATGGTTGGTCGGTTCGTCCAGCAGCAGCATGTCCGGGGCGCTCATGATCAGGCGGCACAGGGCCACCCGGCGGCGCTCCCCCCCGGACAGGTTCTTGACGCTGGCGTCCCACGGCGGCAGACGCAGGGCGTCGGCGGCGATCTCCAGTTTGCGCTCCAGGTTATGGGCGTCACTGGTTTCAATGATGGCTTCGAGCCGGGCCTGCTCGGCGGCCAGCTTGTCAAAATCCGCGTCTTCCTCGGCATAGGCGGCATACACCTCTTCCAGGCGTTGCTGTGCCTCCAGGATCTCGGACAGGGCCTCTTCCACGATTTCACGGACGTTTTTGTTCGGGTCCAGTTCCGGCTCCTGGGGCAGGTAACCAATGTTGGTGCCCGGCTGCGGCCGTGCTTCACCCAGGAAATCCTTGTCCACCCCGGCCATGATCTTGAGCAGGGTGGATTTACCCGACCCGTTCAGGCCCAGCACGCCGATCTTGGCGCCGGGGAAGAACGACAGGGAAATGTCTTTGAGGATGTGCTTCTTCGGCGGGACAACCTTGCCCACCTTGTCCATGGTGAAGATGTACTGGCTCATAAACTCCGACCGCAGTGTCGTTAAGTGTGCGGGGCGCGCGGACCCCGGCGGAATGGCGCCTAAGCTAACGGAAAGGGGGGAAAGATGAAAGAACCCCGGCGGCTCCCGGGTTGGACTGCCGGGGCGGCATGGTCGGGTTTGCGATGGGGTCAAGGGGGGCTCTTTGTGGCGCCTGGGGTCGCGCAAAAGTTTGATTTTTTTAGTTCTTGTTGGTTCTTTCGGCTTATTTCCCCGGAAGATAATGCCAAAACCTTTTCTTGCGTACCTCATATGGGGGATGCGTGTCGTTGGATCGTTTTCCTATTGTTCTGATGTCCCTCGTCTTTTTTGAGGGCATGCGCTGAATCTGTGATCAAGGTGACAACCGTCGTGACTGTCCTTTTTCTGGCTTGCCGCAAGGCGGGTACGGGCGGGTTGTGACTCTGGGCAGGCTCAATGGAATGAAAGATGCCACATCAGTGTGCAGGGGATGCTCGCACACAAGGAGATAGTTGTGTTGTTTGATAAACGGGTATTGATTGTCGGGGGTGCGGTGTTGGCCGTGGGGTTGTCAGGCTGTGGCGGGGGCGGGGGTTCCTCTGGTGGTGCAGGGGGCAATACGGGCACGGCGCCGCTGGTTCAGGAAAGTATTGAGGTCGACATCCCAGCGGTGGCAGTGGACCCCGTCGCGTTAGTGGTTCAGGTCGTTGATACCGACGGCAACCCGGTCACCACCTCTGGTACCGTGACCGTGCTGGAAGACAGTGCCGGTGTGTTCGGGCAAAGCCAGTATCAGGTGGTGTCGGGTGTGTTGAATGTGGGCGCGGTGACCTTGCCCGCCGATGAGGACAACAACGGCATTCCGGATGTGCCAATCAAGGTAACGCTGAAGTTTGAAGGGTTTGACCAGTATCTGGGGGTCAGCAAGAAATTCGAGATCACCGGCTTTGGCAGTAATACGCTTGAGGTAGCCCTGGTGTCACTGGCCGGCAGTGAAACGCTGTCGGTAAAACAGGAAACCGCCACGCTGGCGAGCAAGACGGTCACCGTGTTGCCGGGCCAGGATGCTGCTGCAGCGTCTCCTGCTGTCGTGGTCGCCTTTGTGACCGAGGCGGAGTCGTCCAACAAGCCTTCATCGGCGGTGTACCTGTCACCGGAACTGGTGGCCTATAACGATGAAGGGACCGAGCTGGATACCGCATCCGTCACCGTGACCACGGTGGCAACCCCCGCCGGCGAAGTGAACAAAACCGGGGTGATTCAGCAGACAGGGGTGGTGTCAGTGACCAACCTGGCAGATCTGGAGGCGGATGGACTGCTGTCGCAACCGGTTGGTGAAAAATCCAAAATTCAGCTGCAGAGTCTGGGCAATACCCAGGTCGTTATTACCGATGCGGCAGGAAAGAAAGTCAGCTCGGTTAACCCTGCCAGCCCGATCACGGTCGAAATTGAATTGCCAGCTGGCAGTGTTGACCCGAACACAGGAAATGACATCCTGCCTGGCGATCTGGTACCGGTTTGGACCCGCTCCGATGATGGCGCCAGCTGGCAGTACATGGGTCGCTACGCGGTGCATGAGAACGCGGAAGGTCGTCTCAAGGTGTATGTGGCGACCACCCACCTCAGTCACTTCAACGTGGCCTACGCGAATGTGGTTGATGCCTGCAGTGGCCGTATCTATGTCAAAAACCCGGCGGGCGAGAATTTCGCTATCAATGGCATGTTGCGTTTGTCCAATGCCCGCTTTGACATGGACGACGCCTACCGGGGCAGCAGCGACGGTCAGCTGGTGTATACCGATATTCCGGATGAGCCCACCGACATTCTTTTTATTAGTGGTGACGGAGAGTCGGTGGCAGTGGTGCCGGAAGTGACAACGCTTGCCGTGACGGAGAACGGCGAGATTCGCGAAAGCGGGCTCCGTGGCGTTGATCTGTGTGGCAGTGATGGGGCCACGTTGACTCTGAACCGGGAGATAACAGAGCCGACCATCGTGGTGGAGGCCAGCAGAGGGTACCGCCTCGATGGTGGGTTCCAGCTCTACTCTATGTGGGAAGGCAACCCTCCTGCTGCCGGCAATGAGTGGGTGGTACCGATCAAGCTGATCAATGCCCCGGAGGAGCCGGTTGAGCTGAGCTACGTGTTCAATGGTTCTGGTGATTCGGTCGCTACAGAGGGTGAAGACTTTACGCTGTCTGGCGCGTCAGGCGGCACGGTGACCCTGAGCAAGGACCAGCCGTCCGTAGAATTGCGCATCACAACGCTGCCTGACGATGAGGAAGAGACGCGATACAAGCGGTTTGGCATGACGCTGACCACCGGTGAGCAGGCGCTGTTTATGTCCGGGGGCACTACCTACACCCTGTCGAGCTCTATTTATGATGAAGACCGCCCGGTACTGGAATCCGTCTCGGTCACTGATGTCATCGAAGGGGAAAGCATTGAGGTGACGGTGACGCTGGATCGCCCTGCACAGGTATCCGGTACGGCTCATCTTTATCTCGGCATGGATGATCGTGATGGAGTTGTGACTGCGCTGCCGGGTTATGACTATCACCCCAATGACATGTTGCTTGCAGGTGATGTCACCAGGGCCCCGGACATGAATTTTTCATTGTATGGCGGGTATGGCTCTCATGCCTTTAGCCGTTTTGCAGGCGAGTTCAGAGTCTCTTTCGGGGCCGGTGACAAGGTTGCAGTGGCGCATGTGCCTACCCTCGACAATCCCTGGCTGGACCCTGATCGTACTGTCAAAGTGGCGGTAGGTTCCCTGTATGGGTTGTATTACCCCGACGACCGGACTGCAGCAGTCGCCTATGCCCGCATTGAAGACAACGATGTGCCTTCCGGGCTGGCGCCCACCGCGTATGCCCTGGACGTGCAGGATCAATACGGCGAGGCATTTTCTGCTGATGCATTGAATGAGGGAAGTGACCTGCTGTATCTGTTGTCGCTGGACCAGCCTGCGCAGGCTGATCTGGCATTCCCGCTCTCCTTGAGCGGGGAGTCCGCTGCCCGTTTTCTGGTTGCGGAGGATGGGGTTCTGAGGCCGATTTCCGGTGATTCTGAGCTGGTGATCCCTGCGGGGGAGCAAACCGCGAAGATTTACCTGAATACCGAGGAAGACGGTTATGTACTGCCCGATTATTCCACCGGTGAGCTGGTCATCAGTCCGCCTGCCGGCTTTGCCGGCGGAAATATCCCACTGGACTTGACCGTGCTCAATACGACAACGACGAAAGTACGCGTTTCTCTTATAGCCAATAACAATGGGTACGAGTTTGTCGAAGGGGGGGGCGACGGCTTCCCGGTTCGGGTCAGCTACAGTTCCAACAATAGTGATGTCCTGGTCGCCATGAGCAATATGGTTGTTGGCCTCGATGATCTTCACCCGGCGGTGGACGGAGAGGATTTTTCCATGCCGGACCGGGCCGTGGGTACCTTCAGCGATTACTACGATTCACGTCATTTCATGGTCAACGTGATCGATGACGAGGAGAGTGAGTATTCCAAACGCCTGCATTTCCAAACCACGGTCTTGTCAGGCATTCCTGAAGGATACGGTGACTATGGTTCCCCTGAAAATGGCGATACGTTGTCAGAAACCGTCGTGATTACCGATAACGACGGCGTGGTGATTTCCACCAGGGATCGGGCGTTTGAATTTGAATCCAACGGGGATTTTGCCGGTGAGGTGAAGGCCGGTGTCAAAATCAGCATCCCGTTGTCGGTGCCTTTGTCTTTCCTCGTAACGCTGGTGGGTACCGATCTGCCTTTTGATGTGCAGGAGCAGACGGTAACGGTGCCGGCAGGCGAGACCATGGGTGAAGCCGTGCTTTCCCTTTCGGGTCTGACGCCTGCTTCCCTGGGGCTGGATACGGATAACCGGAAACAGGACTCAACCGTCAAGGCCACGGTAAGACTGACGGAGGCCAGCCGGCAGGTGCTGGTGGAAGAGTTGGGGTTGCCATTTATCATCTCCAAGGGTGATGCGGATTTAACCCTGAGTTTTGAGTATACGGGGCAAGCGCAGAGTGGCGGGAATAATCCGGGCACGGGCGCCACGGGCGGTACCAGCTCGTCGGGTACCGGGTTGTTCTAGTCCGCGCTGAGGTAGTGAAGCGTACAGATAAGAGGCCCTCGAGGCCGCTTATCTGTTTAAGGGGCCGGAGATTGGCTTGGTTACCTCCGGTTTTTTTCAGGGGGCTGGTGAACGCTGTTTAGTTGGAGTGGATGTCTTGAGCCCGAGGCATCAGCCCATGAGGCGTCTTCATGTGTCTTTATGGCCGGTTTTGGTTAGAATACGCGCCCCTGAATCCACCAATGACTGCGTAGGGTAGCCCATGTTCCCGAAATCCATGTCCATCGCCGAGTTTGATCCTGAAATCCAGGCCGCCATCAAGGCCGAGGAAGTCCGTCAGGAAGAGCACATCGAGCTGATTGCCTCTGAAAACTATGCCTCCCCGCGGGTCATGGAAGCCCAGGGCTCCGTACTGACCAACAAGTACGCCGAAGGCTACCCGGGCAAGCGCTACTACGGTGGTTGCGAGAATGTGGACGTGGTTGAGCAGCTGGCGATCGACCGTGCCTGTGAACTGTTCGGGGCCGATTGGGCCAACGTGCAGCCGCACTCCGGTTCCCAGGCCAATGCCGCGGTCTACATGGCCGTCCTGCAGGCGGGCGATACCGTGCTGGGCATGAGCCTGGACGCGGGTGGTCACCTGACCCACGGTGCCAAGCCTAACTTCTCCGGCAAGACCTACAACGCCATCCAGTATGGCCTGGACAACGAGACCGGCCTGATCGATTACGCGCAGGTAGAAAGCCTGGCCCGTGAGCACAAGCCGAAGATGATCGTGGCCGGTTTCTCTGCGTACTCGCAAGTGGTGGACTGGCAGCGTTTCCGTGACATTGCCGACGAAGTGGGCGCGATCCTGCTGGTGGACATGGCCCACGTGGCCGGTCTGGTCGCTGCGGGTGTGTACCCGAGCCCGGTGGGCATTGCCGATATCACCACCACCACCACCCACAAGACCCTGGGCGGTCCCCGTGGTGGCCTGATCATGGGCAAGGCCAACGAAGAGATTCAGAAGAAGATCAATTCTGCGGTTTTCCCTGGTGGTCAGGGTGGCCCGCTGGAGCACGTGATTGCCGCCAAGGCGATCTGTTTCAAGGAAGCCATGCAGTCTGACTTCAAGGGCTACCAGGAGCAGGTCGTCAAGAACGCCCAGGCCATGGCCGGCGTGTTCATCGAGCGGGGTTTTGACGTGGTCTCCAACGGCACCGAGAACCACCTGTTCCTGCTCAGCCTGATCAAGCAGGACATCACCGGTAAAGATGCCGACGCTGCCCTGGGCCGTGCCAACATCACCGTGAACAAGAACGCCGTGCCCAACGACCCGCGTTCCCCGTTCGTCACCTCCGGCCTGCGCATCGGCTCCCCGTCCATCACCCGTCGCGGCTTCAACGAAGCTGACGCCAAAGCGCTGGCCGGCTGGATTTGCGACATCCTCGACAATATGGGCGATGAGTCTGTGATTGACGCTGTTAAGGGTAAGGTGAAGGAAATTTGTGCGCGGTTGCCGGTTTACGAGCGCTGAGATTAGTGAACAGTTAACAGTGAAAAGTTAACAGCTAAAAGCAGAAAAAACGGGGGTCATGGATGACGGACCGGTTCGTGGCGCGGGAGAAATCCCGCGCTTTTGCGTTGCGGGTAGTAAAAAGTTTCCAGTATCTGCAAACGGTAAAGAAGGAATATGTGCTCAGTAAGCAGTTGCTGCGCAGCGGAACGTCCATTGGCGCTCTGGTGAGAGAGGCGGAGTATGCCGAGAGTCGGGATGATTTTATTCATAAGATGCACATTGCCTTGAAAGAGGCCAACGAAACGGATTACTGGATTGATCTGTTGTCGGACTCGGGTTACTTCAATGAGCTTGCAGGTGATTCTTTGCAGGCAGATTGTCGCGAGCTGTTGCGGTTGCTGATAGCCATTATCAAAACGACAAAAAGTCGAAGATAATGGGTGTTTCGCTATTAACTGTTCACTGTTAACTATTCACTGAGGTTTGTATGTATTGCCCATTCTGCTCAGCCCAGGACACCAAGGTGATTGATTCCCGTCTGGTTGCCGATGGTGGGCAGGTGCGTCGGCGGCGGGAGTGTTTGAGCTGTAATGAGCGTTTTACCACGTTCGAGACCGCTGAGTTGGTGATGCCCCGATTGGTGAAGTCCGACGGCACTCGCCAGCCGTTTGATGAGGCCAAGCTGCGCGCCGGGATGTTGCGGGCGCTGGAGAAGCGGCCAGTGAGCATGGAAGATCTGGAAGCGGCGATCAGCCGGGTTTGCCATCGTCTGCGGGCCACGGGTGAGCGGGAGCTGCCGGCCCGGGAGCTGGGTGAATTCGTGATGGAAGAGCTGCAGCAGCTGGACGATGTGGCCTATGTCCGTTTCGCCTCCGTATACCGCAGTTTCCAGGATATTTCCGAGTTCTCTGCCGAGGTGGACCGTTTGCGCAGCAAGGGTGGCAACAAGGACGAGTAGAGTCCGTTCATCCTGGTCTTGTGTCTGCTGTGGGAGCGGTCGTTCGACCGCGATCT